>NZ_JBSFUU010000031.1:0-111922 GCF_053591955.1 Streptomyces sp. NPDC002845
CGGCCTTGCGGCCTCGTCCTCAAGCGCCGGACGGGCTGGAGGGGGCTGGGGTGGGCTGGTAAGTGCTGCTGGGGGGTGGTGGGCCGGCCCTGGGACCTCGTCCTCGAACGCCGGACGGGCTGAGGGGTGCGAGGCCCACTTCCTGACCTACCGAGTCGGGTGGTGGGTGGGCATAGGTCCCGGAGGTCCAGGGGGCAGAGCCCCCTGGCGGGGTCGAAGGGGCGGAGCCCCTGAGGTACGGGACGGGTAGGGGCGGCGGGGGCGAAAACCCTCCTCCCCAAGCACCCGCCCAGGCACACCGGAGCCCGGCGTCGCTGAGTCCGAGACTCCCCGACGCCGGGCCCTCCCCCAGATCCCCCGTGATCCCCCGTGATCCCCCGTGATCCCCCGTGATCCCCCGTGATCCCCCGTGATCCCCCGTGATCCCCCGTTGGTCAAACGCCCCGTCGGCTACTCCGTAGCGATCGCGTTCAGCACATTCATCCGCCCCGCCCGGAACGCCGGGATCAGCGCCGCGAAGAGCCCCACGAAGGCCGAGCCGATGAAGACCCAGGTGATGGTCGGCCACGGGATTTCGAGGACCTTGAGGCCCTCCAGGGCGAGGAGTTGCTGGGCGGTGGCGCCCCAGGTCATGCCGAGGCCGAGGCCTAGGAGGGCGCCGAAGAGGGCGATGACGACGGACTCCAGGCGGATCATCCGGCGGAGTTGCCGCCGGGAGAGACCGATCGCGCGCATGAGGCCGATCTCCCGCGTCCGCTCGACGACCGACAGGGCCAGAGTGTTGACGACACCCAGGATCGCCACGATGATCGCCAGCGCCAGCAGGCCGTAGATCATGTAGAGGAGCTGGCCGATCTGGTCCTTCAGGGCCTCCTTGTAGTCGGTCTGGTCGCGGACCTTGTACTGGGGGTAGTCGTCCAGCGCGGTCTTCAGGGAGGCGTACGCCGCCTCCTCCTGGCCGTCCTTCGCCGAGACGAAGAGGAGGACGTCGAGGGGCATCTTGTCGGCCGGGACGTACTCCGCGAGCGTGTCGATCGACGTGTACATCGCACCGGAGTCGATCACGGCGTCACTGCTGGTGATGGCGCGGACCGTCAGTTCGGCGGTGGAGGTGCCGTCCGGGAAGTCCACAGCGATCTTGGAGCCGAGCCGGATGCCGTGGTCCGCGGCGAACTCCTCGTGGACGGACATGGAGTCGGGCCGGTAGGCGTCGGCGAGGTTGCCCTCGACGGTCTCGACGCGCAGGTCCTCGGCGTACGTGGAGTCGGCGGCCGTGATCGCCGTGTTCTTCAGCGTCTTGCCGTCGGGAGTCCCGAAGTCGGCCTCCATCCACTTGTACTCGGTGACCCGCTCCACCCCGTCCGCGGACTTGGCCGCCTGCACGGCCTGCGGGGTGATCAGCGCACCGGTGTCGGACTGCACGATGAAGTCGGTGCCCACGGACTTGTCGAGCTCCTCCGTGGCCGAGGCGACCATCGACGACCCGACCACCGACAGGCACGCGACCAGCGCCAGCCCGATCATCAGCGCGGCCCCCGTGGCACCCGTACGGCGCGGGTTGCGCAGCGCGTTCCGCTCCGCCAGCCGCCCGACCGGACCGAAGACCCGCAGCAGCACGGCGCTCAGCACCCGCACCACACCACCGGCGAGCAGCGGGCCGATGACGACGAAGCCGATCAGCGACAGGACCACACCCGCGCCCAGCCACAGCGAACCCTCGCTCGCCTTGTCGGCGGAGGCCGCCAGGTACAGCCCGTACCCGCCCGCACCCGTGAGCGACAGCCCCAGCACGGCCCGTACGACACCGGCCTTCGCGTCGGCCGGGGCGCCCGCGTCGCGCAGCGCGGCCATCGGGGAGACCTTGCCCGCCCGCCGGGCCGGCAGGTACGCGGCCAGGACGGTCACGATCACACCCAGTGCCAGGCCGACCACCGGCGTCGTCCACGCCACCGTCAGGTCGTCCGTCGACAGGTTCATGCCCGCCATGCCCATGAGCTTCATCAGGCCGATCGCGAGCCCGATGCCCGCGCCGACCCCCAGCACGGACCCGAACAGCCCCAGCAGCAGCGCCTCGGCCAGCACGGACCGGTTGACCTGCTTGCGGCTGGACCCGATGGCCCGCATCAGGCCGATCTCGCGGGTCCGCTGGGCGACGAGCATCGAGAAGGTGTTGATGATCAGGAAGATGCCGACGAGGAAGGCGATCCCGGCGAAGCCGAGCATCGCGTACTTCATCACGCCCAGGAATCCCTGGACGTCCTCGGCGTTGGCGTCCGCGACCTCCTGGGCCGTCTGCACCTTGTACGTGCCGCCGATCGACGCGGCGACGTTCTTCTTCAGCTCGGCGTCGCTGACCCCGGCCGCCGCCGTGACGTTGATGTTGGTGAAGACACCCGTCTCACCGACGAGCACCTCCTGCGCCGTCTTCGTGTCGAAGTAGAAGATCGCGGCACCGGGGTTGGTGACGGTGAAGTCGGCGATGCCCGAGACCTCGGCCCGGTGCGTGCCGACCGCCGTGATGACCCGGATCTCGTCGCCGAGCTTCAGGTCGTGCTTATCGGCGGTGTCGGCGTCGACCATGATCTGGCCGGGCCCGCGCGGCGCGTCGCCGGACGAGATCTTCATCGTCCGGGCGTCGTTGGCGTTCCAGTTGCCGACGATGGTCGGGGCGCCGCTCGTGGGCGAGAGGTTGTCCTTGTCGGCGTCGATGACGGTCACCGAGGTCGAGAAGACGGTCCCCTCTGCCGACTTCACCCCGTCCGCGCCGCGCACCTCGTCGAGGGCGGAGGCCGGCATGACCGGCGGCTTGCCGGTGACGGAGGTCGTCTCACCGGTCTCGGAGGCATTCTGGGCGCTGACGGTGACGTCGGAGGCGGTGGCCGCGAAGAGCTTGTCGAACGTCGTGTTCATCGTGTCGGTGAAGACGAGCGTGCCGCACACGAACGCCACCGACAGCAGGACCGCCACCGCCGACAGGGCCATGCGTCCCTTGTGCGCGAAGAAGTTGCGCATCGAGGTCTTCATGACGGTCATGACGTGCGCCCCCGGGCGTCGAAGTCCTTCATACGGTCGAGAACGGCCTCGGCGGTCGGCTTGTACATCTCGTCGACGATCCGGCCGTCGGCGAGGTACAGCACACGGTCCGCGTACGAGGCGGCCACCGGGTCGTGGGTGACCATCACGATGGTCTGGCCCAGCTCGTCCACGGACCGCCGCAGGAAGCCGAGGACCTCCGACCCGGCCCGCGAGTCGAGGTTGCCGGTCGGCTCGTCACCGAAGATGATCTCCGGCCGGGCGGCGAGGGCACGGGCCACGGCGACGCGCTGCTGCTGGCCGCCGGAGAGCTGGGTGGGCCGGTGCCCCAGCCGGTCGGAGAGCCCGACGGTGTCGACGACCCGCCCCAGCCACTCCTTGTCCGGCTTCCGCCCCGCGATGTCCATGGGCAGCGTGATGTTCTCGATCGCGTTCAGCGTCGGCAGCAGGTTGAACGCCTGGAAGATGAACCCGATCCGGTCCCGGCGCAGCTGCGTGAGCTTCTTGTCCTTCAGCCCGGTGATCTCGGTCTCGTCCAGGTGGATCTGCCCGGACGTGACGGTGTCGAGCCCGGCGAGGCAGTGCATGAGGGTGGACTTGCCGGACCCGGAAGGTCCCATGATGGCGGTGAACTGCCCCCGCGCGATGTCCACATCCACATGATCGAGGGCGACGACCCGGGTCTCACCGGACCCGTACGCCTTCACGACCTGCCGCGCCCGCGCGGCAACGGCCGTACGCCCTCCAGTACCCCCGTGCCTGGTTACGGTTACAGCCGATGTCACGGTAAATCTCCTATGTCGGTCAGCGACGCGGCGCGAGGCTTCACGAAGCTTGCGCCGCGTCGCTGAGTGGATTGCTTGGTACGTCGTCCTGCGTCGTCCTACGTCGTTGAGTCTGGCGCTGAGGGACTGCCCGGCGCGCTGGTGCTCATCGGCGTCTTGTGCTGGGGAAAACCCCACCCCCCGAGCTGCGGTCCGTACGACCCCCGTACGTCCCGACCGCCGCCGAGGTCCCTCCCCCCTTGCCGCTCCCCAACGGCGTAAAGCCAGGTTAAGGACGCACCCCGCCCCGTCTCGTCCTCCGGCGGTACGAGTCCGCCCCGGGCCGTAGTACGGAGATACCCCTAAGGGATCTCCCCCGGAGGGTGGAGACGGTCTCAGGGTTCCGCCCCCTGGCCCGGCCCCAACAGCGTGCACCCTCCCGTTGGGTGAAGCTCAAGTGGCATGGTGTTCCCCGGCGGATAGGTGCAAGGGGAAAGCAAAGGAGAAGCCATCCGGTGGGCAGTACGCGACCCGCGATACGCGACGAGGAACAGCAGCCCACCGGAATCGACAAGCGAGGCGCGGTCGTCGCGGCGCTCATGCTCGCCATGGCCCTGGCTGCCCTCGACTCCACGATCGTGTCGACCGCCGTACCGCAGATCGTCGGCGACCTCGGCGGCTTCTCGGTCTTCTCTTGGCTGTTCTCGGGCTACCTGCTCGCCGTGACGGTCACCATCCCCGTCTACGGCAAGCTCTCCGACACCTTCGGCCGCAAGCCGGTGCTGATCGCGGGCGCCGTCCTCTTCCTCCTCGGCTCCCTGCTGTGCGCCCTCGCCTGGAACATGGGTGCCCTCATCGCCTTCCGCATCGTCCAGGGCCTCGGCGGCGGAGCCCTCCAGAGCACGGTCCAGACCCTCGCCGCAGACCTCTACCCCCTCAAGGAGCGCCCCAAGATCCAGGCCAGGCTGTCCACGGTCTGGGCGACGTCGGCGGTCGCGGGCCCGGCGCTGGGCGGGGTGCTGGCGGCGTACGCCGACTGGCGCTGGATCTTCCTCATCAACCTCCCCGTCGGCACGGTCGCCGTCTGGCTGCTGGCCCGCCACCTCCACGAGCCGCAGCACTCCAGAACCGCGAAACCCCGCGTCGACTGGGCGGGCGCGCTGACCGTCTTCGCCTGCGGAGGCGCGCTGCTGACGGCGCTGGTGCAGGGCGGAGTGGCCTGGAACTGGCTCTCCTGGCCCTCAATCGCCTTGTTCGGTGCGGGACTTGCGATGGTCGCCGCCCTGGTCGTGATCGAGCGCCGGGCCGCCGAGCCGATCATCCCGGGGTGGGTGTGGCGCCGCCGTACGATCGCGGTCGTCAATCTCGCCCTGGGCGCACTGGGGTTGGTGATGATCGCCCCGACGGTCTTCCTCCCCACCTACGCCCAATCCGTCCTCGACCTGGACCCCATCTCGGCCGGATTCGTGCTCTCCGTATGGACGTTGAGCTGGCCGGTGTCGGCAGCGCTCAGCCAGCACGTGTACCGCAGGATCGGCTTCCGCGACACGGCCCTGCTCGGCATCGGCGCGGCCGCCCTGATCCTGCTGGCCTTCCCCTTCCTCCCCTACCCCGGCCAGGCCTGGCAGCCGGCCCTGCTGATGCTCCTGCTCGGCGGCGCGCTGGGCCTCTTCCAACTCCCCCTGATCGTCGGCGTCCAGTCCACGGTCGGCTGGTCGGAACGCGGCACGGCGACCGGCTCCGTCCTCTTCTGCCGCCAGACCGGCCAGACGGCGGGCGCGGCGGTCTTCGGCGCGGTGGCCAACGGGGTGCTCGCCGCACGGCTCGGCGGCGTGGGCGACCTGGACACGGTGACCCGCGCCCTGGACACGGGCACCTCCTCCGAACCACTCCGCCGAGCGGTCGCCGACGCGGTGCACTCCGTGTACCTGGGGGCGTCCTGCGCGGCGGCGCTGGCCTTTGTGGTGCTCCTGCTGGTGGCGCCGAGGCGGTTTCCGGTGCTCGGCAATTCCGGGGACTGAGGCCGGTCGGGCGCTCTAGACTCACGCCGACCACCGGGGGGCACATTCATGCACAGACACATCCGTACGAAGCGCACGCTCGCCGTCACCGCCGCCACCACTGCCGCCATCGGCATGACCGCACTCACCGGCTGCGAGGTCACCGTCAGCGTGGGGAACTCCAGTTCCAGCCCGAGCGCCCCCGCGCCGGGCGCCTCCGACGCGTCCTCGCGGGTCCTCGGCCCCGACGGGATCGGCCCGCTGAAGATCGGCATGCCCCTCGACGAGGCCGAGGCGACGGGCGAGTTCGAGCACGGCGAGGAGGACCCCGAGGCCTGCATGTCGCACACCAGCGACAACGGCATCGTCATGCTCTGGTCGAGCAAACGCGGCATCTATTCCCTCACCGCCGAGAACGCACGCACCCCCGAGGACATCGGCCCCGGCTCGACCTTCGCCGACGTCAAACAGGCCTATCCGACGCCCGCCGAGGCCGACGACATGTCGTACGACGACCAGCTCTCGTTCATGGGCACGGTCTGGACGTCCGTACCGGACCGCCCCAAGGCCATGTACGCCATCGCGTTCGACCGCAGCACGGTGACCCGCGACGCCGCGACGCTCGACACCGCCCGCGTCCTGGCCGTCCACCTCAAACTCAAGGCCGAGCAGAACTGCTGACCACGCACGGTCACGTGCCGTACTTGGCATCCCGACACCCCGACACCCCGGGCCGACAGGATCATCCGGCTCGGTCATCGGCCACTGCGGGCACTCAACATCACCCTGCTGGTGACCGCCGCCGCGGCCGCTTGGCTGGGGACCACCTGGCTCTGACCGACCCGCCGATGACGGTGAACGGAGCCCCAACTGCCGTACGCCCCTGCGCTCCTACGCCTCCTAGGTCTTCATCCCTGAGACCTCCTCGGCTCACCTCCGGGTACGGGCCGTCCTCACGCACGACGCCCGACCACCCGCCGCTCGCTTCTGCTGGACCCATGAACTTCAACAGGCGTACGGCGATGGCGGCGGGACTCGGGGCCACGGTGGCGGCACTTGCCAGGACGGGAACAGCCAGGGTGACGGAAGCAGCCGGGACGACAGGAACAACCGGGACAGGAAACCCACAGGCCTCCCGGAAGCCTGCCGTGATCACCGTGCGGGGCGAGCGCCCCATCCGCACGAACATCCCCGTCGCCCGCCACCCCCGCGCCTCCCGTGGCCGCTACCTGGCCCTGCTCACGAGCGAGCAGCCACCCCCGAAGACCGGCTGGTACGCCACCTACCGCGTCCACGCCCCCGAAGCGGGCACCTACGCGCTGACCGCCGTCGCCACCGCCCCGGTCGAGACACCGCACACCGAGACGGTCGCCTCGTACCTCCGACTCTCCACCAACGACGGACCATTCACCGAGATCTCCCGCTCGCAGCCCCACTGGTACGAGTCGAAGCCGGCCTGGGGCGGCCTGTCCGTCCTGGAGCTGGGCGAGGTGGTGCTCCGGGCCGGCGGCAACACCCTCACGTTCCGCGTGACCGAGCCGGCCGTCCTCGACGACACCACGGCGTACGCCCTCTCCCTGGACCATTTCACCCTGCGCCACCGGCCCGGACCCCCCACCCTCCGCGAGGTGTCGGCCCCCACGCACCGCCACGGCGACCCCGCCCCGCCCCACCTGCGCCTGACCCTCGACGGCCCCGCGCCCCGCCCGTACCGCGTGCGCTACACCGTCACCGACCACCACGGGAAGCGGGCCGCCGCCGGGCACGCGACCGTCCCCGCCGGCCGGACGACCGCCACCGCGCCGCTCCCCCAACTCCCGCCCGGCCACTACCGCGTCGAGGCCGACGGCGTGACCGGCCGCTTCGCCCGCCTCCCCGAGCGCCGGGCCGTCACCGGGGCCGCCAACCGCTTCGGGGTCAACATCTGGGTCTCCTCCCTCGTGCCGCCCTCCCGACTGGACGAATTCGCCGCCGCCCTGCGGGAGATGGGCGCGGGCTGGGTACGTGACGGCCGGTCGTGGCCCGCCGCCGAGCCCGTGCCCGGCGCGTACGACACCGCGCACCACGACCGCGTCACCCGTACCCTTCGCGCGCACGGCCTGGCGGTCCTCGACGTGCTCTCGCCCGCCCCGGAGTGGGCGATGACCGAGGCGTCGCTGCCCCTCCCGGCGGACCTGCGTCACGCCTACCGCTACGCCCGCCATCTCGCCCTGGCCTCCTCCCCCGAGGCACTCCAGCTCTCCAACGAACCCGACGTCGACACCACCCGCAGCACCGGCGACGCCCACGCGGCCTTCGTCAAGGCGGCCGCACTCGGCGTCAGCGACTCCGGCGCGGAACCGCCCCTCGTCGTCCTTCCCGGCATCGCGCAGACGGGCCACTTCCAGGACCTGATGCTGGAGAACGACGTCGTACGGTACGCCGACGCATGGGCCTTCCACGGCTACCCGGACCCCGCCGAACAGGACAACCCCCGGTTCCCGGGCGCGGCGGACGAACAGCACGCACTGGCCCGCCGGCACGGGGCGGACGCCACGCCACTGTGGATGACGGAGTGCGGCGCGTTCCTCACCGCCCGCCCTCGCCATGACCTGACGTACGCTCAGGAAGGGATACAGGCCCGCTACTTGGTCCGTTCCATGGTGGAGGGGCTGGCCGCCGGAAACGCGCGGCAGTTCTGGTTCGCCGGGCCGCCGCTCCACGCCGACGGCGTGTACTTCGGGCTCTTCGACCGGGAGTTCCGGCCCCTGCCCGCCTACGCCGCCTACGCGACGCTGACGTCCCTGCTCGGCGAGGCCCACTTCGTCGGGACCGCGCCGGAACTGCCGCCCGGTGTCGCCGGGTTCGCCTTCGACAGCGGGCGCGGCGAGCGGGTCACGGTGCTCTGGGCGACGGGACGGCCGGTGCGGCTCGGCCTGCCCGGGACCGCGTACGACCTCATGGGCCGCCGTATCCCGACACCCGGCGGGGCCACGACCGTGACCGTCTCCAAGGAGCCGATGTACGTCGTCTCCCCCTCGGCACGTCCACGAACGCCGACCCGCCGCCCCTCGCACGGCCGCCGCCTCTCGCACCACCGCCGCCTCTCCCCCGCCGAACACATCGTCCTCAGCCAGCGCTACCCGGCCCGCAACGCCGCCCCCGGCAAGGACAACGGCGACGCCCCTCCCCCGCTGGGCTACCGCCTCGACCGCCGTACCCATATGACGGTCGACGTCTACAACTTCAACGGCTCGGCACAGCACGTGACCCTCACGCCCTGCCCCGCGCCCGGCTGGTCGGTACGGTCGCGCGGGCCGGTCCGGGTCCGCGTCCCCGCCCAGGGCCGTACGAGCGTCGGCTTCACGGTCACGGCCGACGGTTCGGTCCCGCGCCGGACCGACCACCGGCTGGCCTTCACCGCAGTGCTCGACGACGGGTCCGACGGCTCCGAGGAATGCGAGGTGCCCGTCTCCGTGGCGATGGTCCACCTGAAATGACCCGGCGAGGCGCTTCAAAAATCAGAGTCAACGGGAGTAACGCCCGAGGTCAGCGCGGAAGTTGAACAGCAAGCGCATACCGACCACTCAGTTTGGCGAAAACCCCGCGCATCCCCCAACGCCCGAGTAGCGTGCCTGCCCCACCCCCCGCTCCATGCGGTCCGCACCGGACCTGAGCCCCGCAAGGAGACCCGGGATGTCAGACCCGTTCCCAGACCCCGCACATCACGCAAGCCCGCACACCACCCTCCGTACTACACCTACCCCTGGGCCCCACCCCCGCAGGAACCCGCCCCCGCCCGCCCACTCACCCCCCGCCACCCTCCCCTCGGCCACCACAGCGACCTGCGCGTCCTGCGCGGCGCCTACCGCTGGCAGCGACGCGTGGCGACGCTCACCGCGCTCGGCTACTTCACCCTCTTCCTCCTCCTCTCCGCGTTCGCACCGTCCCTCATGACGGGCCGCGTCACCGGCGGCCTCTCGACGGGCCTGCTGCTGGGCCTGATTCAGGTGCCCGTGACCTGCCTCGCGATCTGGCTGTACGAGCACACCGCGCGCCGCCGGGTCGACCCGCTCGCCGACCGCATCCGCAAGCTGGCGGAGCTGGACGCCAGAAGGGAGGCCGCCCGGTGACCGGGGCGGCCATGGCCGGGTTCAGTGACTCGGCGCAGACGATGTCCCTGGTGGCGTTCACGGCGGTGGCCACGATCACGCTGCTGCTGTGCGTGATGACCGGGCCGGACCAGGACGACCTCGACGAGTTCTACACGGGCTACGGCTCCCTCTCCCCCATGCGCAACGGCCTCGCCATCGCGGGCGACTACATCTCGGCGGCCACGGTCCTCGGCACGAGCGGGGTCATCGCGCTCTTCGGCTACGACGGTGTCGTCCTCGCCCTCAGCACCGCGCTCTCCCTCATGCTGCTGATGTTCCTGCTGGCCGAACCTCTGCGCAACGCGGGCCGGTTCACCATGGGCGACGCGCTGGGCCGCCGGATGCCGGGCCGGGCCGTACGCATCACCGCGTGCGCCGTCACGATCGTCGCGCTGCTGCCGCTGATGCTGGTCCAACTCGCGGGCACCGGCGACCTGTTGGCGTTCATCCTCGGCTTCTCCGGCGAGGGCCTGAAGACCGGCTGCGTCATCGGCCTCGGCATCCTGATGATCAGCTACGCGGCGATCGGCGGCATGAAGGGCACCGCCCTCATCCAGATCCTGAAGATGGTGATGCTGCTCGGCTCGGGCGGCATCGTCGCCGCCCTGCTCCTGAACCGCTTCGACTGGGACCCCGGCGCCCTGTTCGCCTCGGCGGCCGAGAACAGCGGGGTCGGGTCGGCGTTCCTGCACTCGGGGCTGGAGTTCGCGGGCGGCCCGTTCCCCCGCGTCGACATGATCAGCGCCCAGCTCACCGTCGTCCTCGGCGGCGCCATACTGCCCCACGTCACCATGCGCATGTACACCGCGGGCAGCGCCCGCCAGATACGCCGGTCCATGTCCTGGGCGGTGCCGTCGGTCGCCCTCTTCGTGCTGATCATCACGGTCGTCGGCTTCGGCGCGACGGCCCTGATCGGGCGCGAGGTGATCGCGGCGGCGGACCCGCAGGGCAACACGGCGTATCTGCTGGGCTCTCAGGCGGCCTTCGGCGCGGAGGTGTCGACGGCGGAGACCCTGCTCTTCACGACGGTCACCACGGCGATCTTCCTGACCCTGCTGGCGTCGGTGGCCGGCATGATCCTCGCCTGCGCCAACTCCCTCGCCCACGACGTGTTCGCCGCCGGAAAACGCCAGCTGACCCCGCGCAAGGAGATGACCCTGGCCCGCCTCTCGGCGGCCGCGGTCGGCATCCCCACGATCCTGCTGGCCACGGCCGTCCACCACCGCAGCCTCCAGCCCCTGGTCACCCTCTCCTTCTGCATCGGCGCCTCCGCCATAGCCCCCGCCCTCGTCTACAGCCTCTTCTGGCGCCGCTACACCCGAACGGGCCTGCTCTGCACCCTGATCGGCGGCTCCCTGACGGTGATCGCCCTGATGACCGGCACCAACCTGGTCTCCGGCTCCCCCGTGTCCGCCTTCCCCGAGGCCGACTTCAACTGGTTCCCGTTCACGACGACGTGCCTGGTCTCCATCCCCCTCGGCTTCGCCTACGGCTGGCTGGGGACACTGGCCTCGGGCCGGGCCGAGGCAGAACAGCAGCGCAAGCAGTACGAGGCGGTCGAGGGCTGGCTCCTGGCGGGCGCGGTACGGAGGGACGCCTGACCCCGGCCCGGAGTCCGGCAGGCGGGGAAGCGGGCAGGCGGCCAGGCGGAGAGGCGGTGATTGGCAGATTTGGCTCAGGCGAGAGCCCGTAATGCCCCCTTTCGGGGCTCTTTTCGTGAGCCAAATCTGCCAATTGGCCAATTACGCCGCGCCCGACCCCCTCACTCCGCCGGGGCCCGGCCCGTCAGGGCCGTGAGGCTGCTGCGTACGTGGTCCATGTGGGCACGTACGTCGTCCCACTGCTCGCCGTGCTCGCGCAGCACCCGTTCCGTCTCGCGGGCGATGCGGTCCTCCCGTACCCGTGCCTCGGCGACGACCTCGGCGGCCCGCGCCTCCGCCTCCGCCTGGCGGAGGGCGGCCGACTCCTCGGCGTCGGCGAAGTCGCGCTGGGCGTCGGAGAGGGCGGCCTCGGCGCGGGAGACGAGGCCGGCGTGGTGGGCGTCGAGGGCGACCTCGCGTTCGGCGGCCTCGCGCTCCACGTCGGCCCAGCGCTCGGCGTGCTCCTTCTCCTGCTCGGCGAGCAGGGCCTCACTGCGCTGCCGCATCTCGCGCAGTGCGGCCAGGGCCTCGCCCCGGCCCTCCTTCACCTCGCGCCGGGCCGCGACGCGCATGTCGTCCGCCTCGGCCCGGGCCGCGAGCAGCCGCTGCCGGGCCCGTTCCTCGGCCTCGCCGCGTACCTCGTCGGCGTACGCCTGCGCGGCCTCGCGTGCCCGCAGCCCGGCCGCCTCGGCCTCGTCGACGATCCGCTGGGCGTCCCGGCGGGCGTCCTCCCGTACCGCCGAGGCCTCCTCCACGCCCAACTCATAGAGACTGCGGGCCCGTTCGCCGAGCGCTTCGTACGTCTGCGGGGCAAGCCGGTCCACGGTCTCCCGCAGCCGCTCCGCGTCCTCCTCCATCTCTCTGGCCAGCACGGTCAGCCGCGCGGCCCGTTCCCACGCGGCGTCACGATCCTGCGAGAGGGCCTCCGCGTACGCGTCGACCTGGCCGGGACGGTAGCCGCGCCGTACGACGTCGAAGCCGTGCGGCGACACCGGTGCGCTGCTCATCCTTGATCCCCTCTCCGCCGGACACACACGAAATGATGATTTCGCGCACATCTTGATGTATCGGACGGAAGTGTTCATAACGCGACACTCCGAGGGGCGGTCACGGGGTGGGGCGGGTGTGCGCACAGACAGAGGTCGGTGTGCGCACAGACGGAACAGCCAGAACAGGCAGAAGGGCCCGGCTCGGCCGTTGTACGACCATGCCGGGCCCTTTGCATGAGGGGACGAGGGGACGAGGGGATCAGCGGCGCGTCACAGCAACCCGTCCCACATCTGCTCCAGCAGCACCGACCACCAGCTCTCCGGCGAACCGAGCGCCGCCGGGTCGAGAGAGGCCAGCTGGGCCTGGAAGTCGACGGTCCAGCGGCCCGCCTGCTCCTGGTTGAGGCCGAAGCGCAGCCGCCACATCCGGCCCAGCAGGGCGAGGCAGCGCTGGAACTCCAGCAGGCCCGTGTTGACGAACTGCGGCGGCACGGGAGCGCCGCCCGGCCCCGCCTCCACGGGCACGGCCACGATGTTCGCGGTGCCGTACTGGACGCAGAGCGCCTTGCCGAAGTCGCTGCCCATGACGAGGTACGAGCCCGCGTCGGACGCCGGCTGCACCCCGCGCTCGGCCGCCAGCTCGGCCAGCGTCGGCACGGGACGGCCCGGCTGGGCCTGCGCCCAGAAGAACGGGCCCATGTCGACGGGCAGCCCGGCCACCACCAGCGCGTGCGCCACGACCGGCGGCACACCCTGCCGGGACACCGCCTGCTGGTCGAACCGGAACACCCCGGGCCCGAACGCCGCCGCCAGCTCCTGCGCGACCGCCTCCGGCGGAAGCGGCGGCGCCGACTGCACCGGCGGCAACGGCGCCCGCACCGGCGCGGGCCGTGCCGGACCGTCGGCCACCTGGTGCAACTCCCCCTGGTGCGCGAGGAGTTGGGCCATACCCTGCTGACGGCTGGCGTGGTCGGTGCCGTACGGGGCGATCGACGTGATCCGCGCGTTCGGCCACTGCTCCCGGATCATCCGTGCGCAGTACGCCCCCGGCAGCTCGCACGACTCCAGCTCCGTGTGGAGTTCGAGGACCTGGTCCGGCGGGATGTTCATCCCCCGCAGCTCGTGGAAGATCTGCCACTCCGGGTGCGGAGTGCCGGGCGCCGAACGCCGGATGACCTGCTGCTCAGAGCCGTCCGGCGCGCGGTAGCGCAGCACGGCCTGGTAGCCGGGGCCCACGGTCGGCTGACCGGCGGGCTGCTGCGGGTAGCCGTACGCCGGGGGCTGCTGGCCGGGGCCGGGCATCGGCTGCCCCGGCATCGGCTGCGGCTGGCCGGGGATCGGCTCGGGCGCGCCCGACGGCATTCCGGGCGGGCCCGGGGGCTGCGGTGCGCCGACCTGCGGGGACGACAGCTTGGTTTCGGCGTGGTGCACGGAGCCGGGGGTGCCGGGCGGGGGCGTACCGGGGGCACCCGGCCGGGGCGTGCCAGGGGCGCCCGGAGCTCCAGGGGCACCCGGGGGCTGAGGCGCACCCGGGCCACCGACAGCAGGGCCAGACAGCATGGTCGCCGCATGGTGCACACCACCAGCGGGCGTACCCCCAGGCGAATTCGGCCCACCCGGCGCACCAGGAGGCTGCGGAGCCCCAGGCGCACCAGGGGCACCCGGCGCCGGAGGCTGACCCGGAGCACCCGGACGCCCCGGCGCACCGGGAGGCCCAGGCGGACCCGGAGGCTGCGGCGCACCCGGGCCACCGACGGCAGGCCCGGACAGCATCGTCGCCGCATGATGCACACCACCGGCAGGCGTACCCCCAGGCGAATTCGGCCCACCCGGCGCACCCGGCGCACCAGGAGGCTGCGGAGCCCCAGGCGCACCAGGGGCACCCGGCGCCGGAGGCTGACCCGGAGCACCCGGAGGCCTGGGCCCGCCCTCAAGCCCATCCGGTCCGAGCTGCGAGACGAGCTGCGTCGGCACATACCCACCCGCCGGGGTCCCCGGAGCACCGGGCCCCGACGGCGGAGGCGTACTGCCCGGCCGCGCGCCCGGCGTACCGGGGGCACCCGGAGGCGCGGGCGGCGGAGGTGCGCCCGGCCCACTGCCCCGCGCACCCCGTGGCGGCTGCGCCTTGCTGGTCGCGGCGTCCGCGATGTCCCCCGCGTTCGCCGCGAGCGGCCGCTGCGGCGGAGCCGGGGTACCCGAACCGCCGGGCGGCTGCGGCGGGTTGGGGACGCCGGGCGGCGGCGTACCCGGAGCACCGGGGCCTTGCGGGTACCCGTACGAAGGCGACCCCGGAGGTGGTCCGGGCGGCGCTCCCGGAACCCCGGAACCCGAACCGGCAGGCCCACCAGGCGGGTTGGGGCCACCCGGCGGCAGCCTACCCGGCGGAGGCGGCGGCTTGCCCGGGCCCTGCGGGTAGCCGTACGAAGACGACCCCGGAGCCGCGGCACCCGAACCCCCGGGCCCACCAGGCACGTTGGGCGCGCCCGCGCCCGGCGGAGTCGCACCAGGACCCTGCGGATAGCCGTACAAGGATGCGCCGGGCGGCGGTGTGCCGGGAGTACCGGGAGTACCGGGGCCCTGCGGATAGCCGTACGACGACGAACCCGGCGGCGGAGTGCCATGGCTCCCCAGCGAACCCGGTGCACCCGGTGCACCCGGCCCAACACCCGCCCCCTGAGAACCGGCCCCCTGCGAACCCGCCCCCGGGTCGTCCACCGCCGGAGCCACCGTCGTGCGTGGAAGCTGGCTGCCGCCGGACATCAGGGCGGTCTTGGCGTCCGGCGCCGCACCGGGCGGCGGGGGCGGGGTGTCGCCCTCGTCGCTTTCGCTGAGCGCCGCCGAGAACACCGTCTGGGGCAGTGGTACCGAACGGTCCTCCTCGGCCTCGGCGTTGGTGTCGGTCCCGGCCCACGGGGTCGCCCCGGCGGGGGCCGGCGGAACGCGGTCGTGCGGCGGCGCGTCCTGGATGTCGTCGGCGGGCGCCGCGGCGGGCCACGGCGTGGCGTCGGCCGGGGTCGCGGGGGCCCCGGGCATGGTCTCGGGCAGCGAACCACCGCCCCCGGACGCCCCGTTGAAGGCCCCGGGCGCGGCCACGTCCGCAGCGGCGGCCGGACGAACACCGGCCCCGGACCCGGACCCCGTCCCGGCCCCGGACCCCGTCCCGGCCCCGTTGGTGTCCGACCCCGAACGCCGGTCCGGGATCCCCAACTTGTCGGCGGCCTCCTGCAACCACTCCGGCGGAGTCAGCAAGAAGGACGTCTGATTCAGATCCACCCGCGCGGAAGGCGCCGGCACCGGCTCCGCCGGGGCCTCGTCACGGCCGTACTCCTCCTCGTACCGCCGAATCACCTCACCGACCGGCAGCCCGGGCCACAACGTCGCCTCGCCGCTGTCACGGGCGATGACGAGCCGGTGCGTGCCACCGTCCGAACGCGGGCCGTCGGGCCGGTCCTCGGCCCACACCACGAACCCGAGCTCGAACTCCCGTACCCGCACCTCACGATGCTGGTAACCGGGCACATCCCCGTTGATCCACTCCTCGGCGCGCTCCTGCGCCTGTGCGAAGGTCACCATCGCAACGTCACTCCCCCACCGAAGACACCGAAGAGGCTGAAGAGGTCGAAGACACCGGCACGGCATGCGCGAAACCGCCGTCCACCATCAGGTTCGCCACCGTCTCCAGCTCCGGCGGATTGCCGGCCAGCCGCGCCAGGAACGCGTCGAAGTCCTCACCGCACGGCAGCAGCAGCCGCTCCACACGCTCGGCCGGCGGCCACGACGGATCGACGTCCCGGGCATCGTCGTACGCGCAGAACCACACCGAACCGATACGGTCCCCCTTCACCTTCACGGCGATGAGCCCGCCCTGCACAAAGCCGACTCCCAGGTAATCCTTGGTGAGATGGTCGCGCAGACACTTGTTGACGTAGACGAGGTCATTGACCGCGGCCTCGTCGCGCACCGTGAAGAACGGCTGGTCGACCAGGAGCCCCAACTCCGCGTCCAGCGCGGCCCCCACGGGAGCGCAGCCGCCGGCCGCCTTCAAGAAGGAACGGTACGGCCCCGGAAGGCGGTACCCGAGGTCCTCCTCGACGCCCAGCACCTGCTGCTCGGTCACCGAAACGGACGACGACTTCGGCAGCCCGAAGTGCGCGGGCCGCGTCTCCTGCAACGGCCGCGTACCCCGCTTGTTGTGGTCCACGGCCGACGTGGCCACCCCACCGTGGTGGCGCAGCAACGCCTTCACCTCGACCGGCACCAACTCCAGCCGCCGGCTGCCCACCACGTGATGCCAGGTCCAGCCGTGCGGGGTCGCCACCGCGGGGATGGTGTCCCACAGCTCGTGCCCGGAGGCGGCGAGCGCGGCGTTCGCGGACACATAGTCCGTCAGCCTCAACTCGTCCACGCCGAACCCCACCGGAGGCTCCGCGATCTCCGCGGCCGCACGCGCGTAGGGCGAGAAGTCCGGATAACCGTGCGCGTCCACCCGCACACCTCTCGGATGACGCGCGGCCCGGACCGGATCCGGGAACTGCACGACCTGCCCGGCGTAGGCCGCGTTCGGCGGCGCGGCTTGTCCCCCAGCCTGGCGGCCGGGAGGTACCCCCAGCCCGAGCCGACCTGTCGTCATGGCGGTTGCCCCCTGCGGCGTTCTGAGTGGCCTGTCTTCCGGCCGCCCGCGCGGCCTGTCTGGCATGTCGATCACACGACCGTACGGATCGCGGATGCCGACAGCCTATGCGGTACGGCGACACCGGTCACCGACACCCGTCATGGGGCCCCCGGTTCCGTGACCTGCCGTCACCCCGCCGTGACGGTGAGCCGAAGCCCTGGCGTGTCGCACCGCCCCAGCTTCCGCACCAGCCACGCCGTTTGGCACTCTGTGTCCGCTACGGGGGATGTAATAAGAGGGGATGACGATCATGAACGCGACGCAGACCGGCACCTCCGGCGATCCAAGGGTCGGCTGGAGCAACACCGAACAGCCGCACGCGCCCGCCCTCCTCCACCGCCGCGACGGCATCCTCCCCACCATCGCCGCCGCCCTCTCCGTACGCGGCGAAACCCTCACCGGCACCGCCGCCCGCGGCGACCAGCCCCCGCCCCTGCACCCCCTCGTACAGGACTTCCTCGACACCCTCACCTCCGACAGACGCGACCGCTTCACCGGCCGCTGCGCCGAAGCGATCCTCATCTCCCGCCACATCACCACCGCCGACGCCGCCCGCAGCAAACGCGCCTCCCGCAAACCCATGACCAACGGCGAAGCCCGCAAAGCCCTCAAGCAGGCCAAACTCACCGCCCGCCTCATCCGCGAGGACGGCGACCCCCTCCACGGCAGCTTCGCCGCCCCCTGCCGCTCCTGCCAGGCCCTCAGCGCCCACTTCGGTGTCCGCATCGTCGACCCGTCACAGGAAACCTGAACCGCACACCACGGCGTCCTCACCAAACGAACGACCAGACGAACGATCGGAACGATCGGAACGATCGGAACGATCGGAACGATCGGAACGATCGGAACGATCGGACGAACGACCAGACGGACGCCGAGGTACCAACCTCGACGAGTCGCCCCCGGCTCATCCTCGACGGATCAACGAACGAAGGGCAGATGCAAGCCGACCGCTCCTCCACCACCCGCTTCTCCGTGCCCGTGGACGCCGCCCTGCGCGCCGCGGGCTGGCGACCGGGCCGCTGGGACATAAAGCAGGCCGAGGTCTGGGCCGACGCCCTGCGCGAGCACACCTCCCCTGCCGGCCACCGCCACGCCGTCTTCCCGGCGGCGGTCGAAGCATGGGCGGAGTTCGGCGGCCTCCACATCACCGCTCAGGGCCCGGGCCGCCAACTCGCCCCCGCCACCCTCCACCTCGACCCCCTCCACGGCCTCCACATGGCCCGCACCCTCGGCGACCTCGGCCGCGCCCTCGACACCGAGGTCTGCCCCCTCGGCCTCGAACCCGACACCCACGCCGTCCTCGCCATCGACACCGAGGGCCGCGCCTACGCCCTCGACCACACCGGCGACTGGTACCTCGGCCCCACCATCGACCAGGCCCTCACCACCCTGCTCACGGGCATCGAACCGGTACGACTCACGGCGGGCTGAGGCAGGCGCGCGCTGGGGCAAGGGCACGGGAAGCGCGGGCCCCACGTCTGCCGCCCGCTGGCCGCCGACCGCCGACCGCCGACCGCCGACCGCCGACCGCCGACCGCCGACCGCCGACCGCCGGAAACCGTACGAGCGGCTAAGGCGTCACTCACCCGGACTCCCGCACGAGCGGCCGAGGCTGCCACTCACCACCGGCTCCCGCATGAGCGGCCGGACCGCCCCCTCGACCGGCCCTCGCCCGGCCCGAGCAGCCAAGGCCCCCCACCGACCGAAACCCCCGCACGAACAACCGAAGCCGCCCCCCTCGACCGACCGGCCCTCTCCCTGCACCAGCGGCGAAGCCGCCCACTCGGCTGGAAGCCACCCGAGCAGCAAGGCCGTTCACCCGCCCGGAAACCCGGACAAGCAGCCAAGGCCACCCACCGGACCGAAACCCCCGCACGAACAGCCGAGACCGACCCGTCCGCCGCAACCCCCGCACAAGCAGCCAAAGCCAACCCCTCCGCCGCACCCCCGCACGACCAACCGAAGCTGCTCACTCCGCCGGTATCACCGCCGACACCCGGAAACCCCCCGCATCCGTCGGCCCGGACACGAACACACCCCCGAGCGCGCTGACCCGCTCCTTCATCCCCACCAGCCCATTGCCCCCACTGGGCAACCGCACCGCGCCCGCCGCCCCGGACTCCGGCGGGCACTCGTTCTCCACCTGCATCGCGATCTCCGACACCCGATGCGCCAGCCGTACGTACGTCTTCGCCCCGGCCGCGTGCTTGTGGACGTTCGTCAACGCCTCCTGCACCACCCGGTACGCGGTCTGCTCCACCTCCGGCGCATACGACCGCGCGTCCCCCATCACGGACAGGTCCACCACCATCCCGGCGGCAGCCGACTGCCCGACCAACTCGTCCAGCTCCGCGAGCGACGGCCCGTCGGCCGCCTCGTCCTCCACCCGCGAAGCCGCGACAGCGGCGGCGACCCCCACGGCAGCGAGCGGCACGGACTCCTTTCGAACCGCACCAGCCCCGCCCCTGCCATTCACGCCATCCACCGCCTCCCCCGACCGCAACACGCCCAGCATCTCCCGCAACTCGGTCAGCGCCTGCCGCCCCATGTCCCCGACCATGGCCGCGTTCTTCACGGCCTTCTCGGGATCCTTCCGGGCCACGGCCTGCAGCGCGGCCGCGTGCACGACCATCAAGGACACCCGGTGCGCGACGACATCGTGCATCTCGCGGGCGATCCGCGTCCGCTCCTCGCCCCGGGCCCACTCCGCCCGCTCCTCCGCCCGCTCCGCCAGCAACTGAAGCTCCCGCTCCAACGAGTCCGCCCGCTCCCGCAGACTCTCCATCAACCGCCGCCGCGCGCCCACATACAGCCCGAGCAGCACCGGCGGAGCGACCAGCCCGATCGCGGTCACCAACGCGAGAAACGGCGCGAACCACGCCGGCCGCATCGCCGCGGTGTCCCCCCGCAGCACACCCTGATGCGCCTCCACGAACGCCACGATCAGCACACCGACGAACGCCATCCCCGACAACGCCCCGATGATCCGCCGGGGCACCTCGGACGCGGCCAGCGTGTACAGGCCGACGATCCCCATCAGGTACCCCATCTGCGCAGGCATGATCGCGATGGTCACCAGCACGACCGCCACGGGCCACATCCGGCGCACCAGCACCACCGAACCGGCCGCCACTCCGAAGACCGCCCCCACGGCCTCGGGCAGCCCCGCGGCCCTCGCGAACCGGACACCCTCCCACGCACACTCGACCATCGACACCAGCGCGAGCCCACCGTCGAGCACCGCGCCCCGCCAACGCCCCCACCACCACGGCCCGGCCCTGGTCCCGGCCCCTGTGCGGTCTTCCCCCGTCGTGGTCATGCCTCCAGCCTACGTTTGCCACCCCTGGCTTTTCCGGCGAGTTTCCCGTACTTGCCTACACCACGCTCCGCAATCGAACAGAAGCGAAACCGGCCGGTATCCCTCGAACTGCTGAACCGCACACCGTTCGACCCCGGAAGGGACCATTCCGGCCAGACGGTATGCCCATGGCACACGCACACGGCAAGTACGCCGACTTCGAGGGGCTGCGGGAACAGGCGGCCGCTTTGCGCCGCGCAGGCCTCAGCCGCCGCCAGATCCGCGACCGGCTCCACGTCGACAACAACGACATCCTCAACCGGCTCCTGGAGGGCGAACCGCCGCCCGAGTGGACCAAGCGCCCGAACGCCAAGGACGACCTGAGGGCAAGGGCACGAGAGCTCCGGCTCCAGGGCTGGACGTACGACCAGATCCAGGTGGAGCTGGGGTGCTCGAAGAGTTCGATCTCACTGTGGGTGCGGGATCTGCCAGCGCCGGAGCGCAGGCACCAACCCGACATGACGGCGGCCCGCCGCGGAGTGCAGCGTGCGGTCGAGACCCGCACCGTCGCGCGAGAGGAACTGCGGAACAACGCACTGGTCGAGATCGGGACCCTCACACCTCGCGAGTTGTTCCTCGTCGGTGTGGGGCTCTACTGGTCCGAGGGCTCGAAAGCCAAACCTGGTTCCCAGCACCGCGTCATCTTCGTGAATAGCGACCCGAACATGATCAAGGTATTCCTCGCCTGGCTCGACCTGCTCGGCGTCGAGCCAGAGCGTCGACGATTCTCAGTCAACATCCACGAGTCGGCCGACATCCCAACAGCCGAGGCTTATTGGGCCGACCGGGTCGGCATCAAGGTCGACAACCTCCTGAAGACCAGCCTCAAGAAGCACAACCCCAAGACCAATCGCACCAACACCGGCAAGGGGTACTACGGCTGCC
The DNA here is from genome assembly GCF_053591955.1 of Streptomyces sp. NPDC002845. Lineage (NCBI taxonomy): Bacteria > Bacillati > Actinomycetota > Actinomycetes > Kitasatosporales > Streptomycetaceae > Streptomyces > Streptomyces sp. NPDC002845. The sequence continues at coordinate 21,478 of NZ_JBSFUU010000031.1, forward strand.
TGCGAGTCGCCGTACTCAAGAGCGCCGACCTACACCGTCGCATCGAGGGCTGGTGGTGCGGCATAGTATTGGGTGTCCGCTCGACGGCCTGACCGAATGTCCGGTTTGGTCGAGTTTCATCCCCCGTGGTGTAATTGGCAGCACTGTGGCTTTTGGTGCCATCTGTCCGGGTTCGAGTCCTGGCGGGGGAGCTGTGCTCGGTTCGGGTCCTGACCTCTCGGTCAGGACCCGCTCACATTTCCCGCCCACAACACCCCGGTATCCTGCGGATGTCGACCCCCACCCATCCGAAGCCGAAGGGCACCCCCGTGAGCGCCAACCGCCCGGCAGCCGTCGTCGTACTCGCAGCGGGTGAGGGCACCCGTATGAAGTCGGCCACACCGAAGGTCCTGCACAGCATCTGTGGCCGTTCCCTCGTCGGTCATGTACTCGCCGCCGCGCGCGAGTTGGAGCCGGAGGAACTGGTCGTGGTCGTGGGCCACGCCCGGGAGACGGTCGCCGCGCACCTGACCGGGATCGACCCGGGGGTTCGGACGGCGGTGCAGGCGGAGCAGAACGGCACGGGGCATGCCGTGCGGATGGGCTTGGAGGAGCTGGGCGGCGCGGTCGAGGGGACCGTGGTGGTCGTCTGCGGTGACACTCCGCTGCTCACCGGCGAGACGCTCCAGCGCCTGAGCGCCACGCACACCGCCGACGGCAATGCCGTGACCGTGCTGACGGCGGAGGTTCCGGATGCGACCGGTTACGGCCGGATCGTGCGGGACGGGGCGAGCGGTGCCGTGACGGCGATCGTGGAGCACAAGGACGCGACCGAGGCGCAGCGGGCGATTCGTGAGATCAACTCGGGGGTGTTCGCGTTCGACGGTCGGTTGCTTGCCGATGCGCTCGGCAAGGTGCGGACCGACAACAGCCAGGGGGAGGAGTACCTGACGGACGTGCTCGGGATTCTGCGTGCGGCGGGGCATCGGGTCGGGGCTTCTGTCGCGGGTGATCATCGTGAGATCGCTGGGATCAACAACCGTGTCCAGCTGGCCGAGGCCCGCCGTATTCTCAATGACCGGCTGCTGGACCGTGCCATGCTCGCGGGGGTCACTGTCGTCGATCCGGCGACGACCTGGGTCGATGTGGCGGTGACGTTCGAGCAGGACGCGGTTGTGTATCCGGGTACGCAGCTCCAGGGCGCCACGCACCTGGGCGAGGGCGCGGAGGTCGGGCCCAACTCGCGGCTGAAGGACACGACGGTGGAGGCGGGGGCCCGGGTCGACAGCACGGTGGCCGACGGTGCGCATGTCGGGCCGCAGGCGAGTGTGGGGCCGTACGCGTATCTCCGTCCTGGTACCCGCCTCGGGCTGAAGTCGAAGGTGGGTACGTACGTCGAGACGAAGAACGCCTCGATCGGCGAGGGCACGAAGGTGCCGCACCTCTCCTACGTCGGTGACGCGACGATCGGTGAGTACACGAACATCGGTGCCGCGAGTGTGTTCGTGAACTATGACGGTGAGTCGAAGCACCACACGACGGTGGGGTCGCACTGCAAGACGGGTTCGGACAACATGTTTGTGGCGCCTGTCACGGTCGGGGACGGCGCGTACACCGCGGCGGGTTCGGTGATCACGAAGGATGTGCCGCCCGGTTCGCTGGCTGTGGCCCGTGGCCAGCAGCGGAATATCGAGGGTTGGGTGGCTCGTAAGCGTCCGGGGAGTGCGGCGGCGAAGGCGGCCGAGGCGGCTTCTCGGGAGGCGGAAGGCGAAAGCTGACCGGAAACAGGTGCGTCGGACTCGGCGTACCGTGATAGGTGCACATCCGCACCCCCGGCTGAGACGACCTCTCATGCCCAGCTGAGACACCTCTGAGGAGACAGTGCTGTGACCGGGATCAAGACGACCGGCGAGAAGAAGATGATGTTCTTCTCCGGCCGCGCCCACCCCGAGCTTGCCGAGGAGATCGCCCACCAGTTGGGTGTCGGGGTCGTCCCGACGAAGGCTTTCGACTTCGCCAACGGTGAGATCTACGTCCGCTACGAGGAGTCGGCGCGTGGTGCGGACTGCTTCCTGATCCAGAGCCACACGGCTCCGATCAACAAGTGGGTGATGGAGCAGTTGATCATGATCGACGCGTTGAAGCGTGCGTCGGCTCGTTCCATCACTGTCATCGTGCCGTTCTACGGTTACGCGCGGCAGGACAAGAAGCACCGTGGGCGTGAACCGATTTCGGCGCGTCTGGTGGCTGATCTGATGAAGACGGCGGGCGCGGACCGTATTCTCGCCGTCGATCTGCACACGGACCAGATCCAGGGCTTCTTCGACGGCCCTGTCGACCACCTCTTCGCCCTCCCCCTTCTCGCGGACTACGTGGGCGACAAGGTGGACCGCGGCAAGCTGACGGTCGTGTCCCCGGACGCGGGCCGGGTGCGGGTGGCGGACCGCTGGTGCGACCGGCTGGGTGCTCCTCTCGCGATTGTGCACAAGCGGCGTGACAAGGATGTCGCGAACCAGGTGACGGTGCATGAGGTCGTGGGTGATGTGGAGGGCCGTATCTGTGTCCTCGTGGATGACATGATCGACACGGGTGGCACGATCTGTGCGGCCGCGGACGCGTTGTTCGCGCATGGTGCGGAGGATGTCATCGTGACGGCGACGCACGGTGTGCTGTCCGGTCCGGCGGCGGACCGGCTGAAGAACTCGAAGGTGAGCGAGTTCGTCTTCACGAACACGCTTCCCACTGCGGGTGAGCTGGACCTCGACAAGATCAAGGTGCTGTCGATCGCGCCGACGATCGCGCGCGCGGTGCGTGAGGTGTTCGAGGACGGTTCGGTGACGAGCCTGTTCGACGAGCAGTAGAGAGCGCGGTAGAGATCGTTTTGGGTGCGGCCTCCCCCTCCGAGTAGACTGCTGAAGTTGCTCGGCGAGGGAGGCCGTTCCCATGTGGCTTCATATGGGGTACGGCGGTCCGTAATCGACGCGCTCTTCGTAGCAGGCCGTTCGTTTGGCCGGGTGACCACAGTCCCCCTTTTTCTTTCTACGAGGAGTGAAGAGCATGTCCGAGGTGAAGCTCGCCGCCGAGACGCGTACCGAGTTCGGCAAGGGTGCCGCCCGTCGTATCCGCCGTGACAGCAAGGTTCCCGGTGTTCTGTACGGTCATGGTGAGGCCCCGCTGCACCTGACGCTTCCGGGTCACGAGCTGCTGCTGGCGCTGCGTACGCCGAACGTCCTGATCGCGCTGGACATCGACGGCAAGACCAATGAGCTGGCGATCCCGAAGGCTGTGCAGCGTGACCCGATCAAGGGTTTCCTGGAGCACGTCGACCTGCTGCTGGTGAAGCGCGGCGAGCAGGTCAACGTCGACATCTACGTCCACACCGAGGGTGAGCTGGCCCCGGGCGGCAACCTGCTGGAGCACGTGCTGAACGCGCTGCCGGTCGTGGCCGAGGCGACGCACATCCCCGAGTCCGTCACGGTGTCCGTCGAGGGTCTGGCGGCCGGTGCCTCCATCCTCGCCAAGGACATCCCGCTTCCGTCGGGTGTCACGCTCGATGTCGAGGAGGACACGGTCGTCCTGCAGGTCCTCGCCTCGCAGGCGGAGGAGTCCGCGGGCGAGGGTGAGGGCGAAGAGGCCGCCGAGGCCTGATCCCTCACCGTCAACGTTTCGTCGGCCGCCGTTCCTGACGGGAGCGGCGGCCGACGCGTATGAAGGAGACATGCACGTGACGACCGAGGCGGGCGCCCCCTGGCTGATCGTGGGGCTGGGCAACCCCGGGCCCGAGTACGCGGCGAACCGGCACAACGTGGGCTTCATGGTGGCCGATCTGCTGGCGGAGCGGATCGGGGGGAGGTTCAAGCGGTCCGGGAAGGCGCAGGCGCAGGTGGTCGAGGGGCGGATCGGTGCGCCGGGTCCGGCGAGCCGTCGGGTGATTCTGGCCAAGCCGATGTCGTACATGAATCTGTCCGGCGGTCCGGTGAACGCGTTGCGGGACTTCTACAAGGTGCCGGTCGCCAATATCGTCGCGATCCATGACGAGTTGGACATCGATTACGGGATGCTTCGGCTGAAGCTGGGCGGTGGCGACAATGGTCACAACGGGCTGAAGTCGATGACGAAGGCGATGGGTTCGGACTATCACCGGGTCCGGTTCGGGATCGGGCGGCCTCCGGGGCGTATGCAGGTCGCGGACTTCGTGCTGAAGGATTTCTCGTCGGCGGAGCGCAAGGAGCTGGACTACTTCGTGGACCGGGCGGCCGACTCGGTGGAGTGTCTGGTGACGGAGGGGCTGGAGCGGGCGCAGAGCGCGTACAACTCCTGAGTCCCGTACAACTGCCGAGTTCAGCTCTTCGGATGCCGGCCGATGTACGCGCACAACTGGTGACTTGTCCCCCGCGTGAGTTGACCGGCCGCAGGACCATGGCCAAGGATCGCCGCCATGTCTTCTGCGGTCACCTCCTCTCGGGGCGCGCACGCCGCGCTGCGGTTCGGGCGGCTCGCGGTGATGGGTACGGTCGCGGTGTTGATCCTGATCGCGGGGGTGTGGGCCTCGTGGGGGACGGCGCAGCACGTGATGCTGGGCAAGGGGCGCGAGCGGGGCACGATGACGGTGGCGCGGTGCGGGGACGACGTGTGCACGGGTCCTTACGTGCCGACGTCGGTGGGTTCCCAGGCGCGTGAGCGGGTAGAGATCGGGCGGTTGGTGGCGGGGGAGCCGGGGCGGACGTACGCCGTGGCTGTGAAGCCGGGCAGTGGTGAGGTGGTGCGGACGGGGCCTGCGGGGCTTCTGTATGCGTGGGTGCCTCTGGGCGGTGCCCTGTTGCTGGCCTCGGTGGTTGTGGCGGGCGGGCTGCGGTTGAACCGGCTGGCGTGGGTGATGGGCGGGTCGGGGCTGGCGTTGATGACGGCGGCCTGGGTGGCGTTGTGACCTCCCCGTTCGGTTTTATTCGGCCTCATTCGGCCTTATGTAGGTAGAAAGCGCGTACGTTCTCCGATCGTTATCCGGGATCATTGCGACGTTGTGTGACACATGGGGCAGAAGTGCTGTTCAGCCACTTGACCTGATCTGGTCGTTCTCAGGATGCTGAGCCGCCGCCCCCCACGGCCAGCCCGTTTCCTGTGCCAGAGGTGTCTCTTCATGCGCAATCCCCGTGCCCGTCGGGCCGGCGGTGCCGTACTGCCCGCCGCTTGCTCCCTCGCTTCGGTGCTCCTTGTCGCGGGCGCCGCCGCTCCGGCGTTCGCCACCGGTGACGACACGTACACCGTGCAGCTGCGGCAGCAGCTCCCGCGTACCGCGACCACCGACGACGACGGCGCCGACCAGAAGAGCAGGGACGAGTGCCCGGGCGTTCCCGACGGGCAGGACGGCTGGCACTTCGTACTGCCGACGAAAAAGTCGGACTTCGTGAAGCTGACGGTGACGTTCGAGCCGGGCGGCGAGCAGGAGCTGACCGTCTTCGGTCCGCCCAACGACAAGCACGCCTATGTGTGGTCGGAGCCCGGCGCCGAGCTGACCTCCGCGGTCGCCGAGGTGCGCGGTGGCGACCTGGAGAAGTTCAACCTGTCGCACACCTGCCCGGTGACGGTGACGGACGACACGGAGACGGGCGGCTCCGACGACACCGACACCGACACTGACGCCGATGACACCGACGACTCGGACGACACCGACGAGACGGACGAGACCGAGACCGACACCTCCGCCTCGCCGACTCCCGGCACGAGCACCGAGCCGACCACGGAGCCGGACTCCGAGCCGACGGCCGGCGAGTCGGCCGACGAGGGCGCATCTCCGGCCGCGTCCCCCCAGGGTGACACCGGCGGTGACCTGGCCGAGACCGGCAGCAGCGCCCCGGTCGGCATCCTGTCCGCCGCCGCGGCCGCGCTCCTCGGCGCCGGTGGCTATCTGGTCTTCCGCCGCCGCAAGGCGGGCGCCCAGGGCTGAGCGCCTGAGGCCTGGACGAACGAACGGTGCCCCCATGGTCGTACGGCCATGGGGGCACCGTCGTGTTCAGGAACCGTCAGCCGGTGTTGCGCAGGCCCGCTGCCACGCCGTTGACGGTGAGGAGCAGGGCGCGGGAGAGCAGCGGGTCGGGGGTTTCGCCGGCGGTGGCGGCGTCGCGCTGGCGCTTGAGGAGGGTGACCTGGAGGTAGGAGATCGGGTCGAGGTAGGCGTCGCGGATGGCGAAGGTCTGCTGGAGGACGGGGTTGGCGTCCAGGAGCTGGGTCTCGCCGGTGATGCTGAGGACCTCGCGGACGGTGAGTTCGTGCTCGGCCTCGATGGTGGCGAACACGTGCTTCAGCTCATCCGGCACCAGGGTGTCGACGTAGTGGCGGGCGATGCGCAGGTCGGTCTTGGAGAGGGTCATCTCGACGTTGGAGATGAAGTTGCGGAAGAAGTGCCACTGTTCGTGCATCTCTTCCAGGACAGTGCCGAGGCCGGCCTCGCGCAGGGCCTTGAGGCCGGAGCCGACGCCGAACCAGCCGGGCACGATCTGGCGTGACTGGGTCCAGCCGAACACCCAGGGGATGGCGCGCAGTCCGTCCAGTCCGGCTCCGGAGTCGGGCCTGCGTGACGGGCGTGAGCCGAGGTGCAGGTCGGCGAGCTGGTCGACGGGGGTGGCGGCGAAGAAGTAGGCGGGCAGGTCGGGGTCCTCGACCAGGCGGCGGTAGGCGGCGTGGGCGGCGTCGGAGACGACGTCCATGGCCGCGTCCCAGCGGGCCAGCGCCTCCTCCGGCTGACGCGGCGCGGTGTGCAGGGCGGAGGCCTGGAGGGTGGCCGCGACCGTCAGCTCCAGGTTCTCCCGGGCCAGGGAGGGGATCAGGTACTTGTCGGAGATGACCTCGCCCTGCTCGGTGACCTTGACCTCGCCCTCCAGGGTGCCCCAGGGCTGGGCGAGGATCGCGTCGTGCGAGGGCCCGCCGCCACGGCCGACGGTGCCGCCGCGGCCGTGGAAGAGGCGCAGGCGTACGCCGTAGCGGTGGGCGACGTCGCGCAGGCGGCGCTGGGCGCGGTGGATCTCCCACTGGGATGTCGTGATGCCGCCGAACTTGGAGGAGTCCGAGTAGCCGAGCATGACCTCCTGCACGTCGCCGCGCAGCGCGACCAGCCGCCGGTACGACGGGTCCGCGAGCATGTCCTCCAGGATCGTGTCCGCGGCCTTCAGCTCGTCCGTCGTCTCCAGCAGCGGCACGATGCCGATCTTGGCCCAGCCGGCGTGGAGGTCGATCAGGCCGGCCTCGCGGGCGAGGACGGTGGCGGCGAAGACGTCGTCGGCGCCCTGGCACATGGAGATGATGTAGGACTCGATGACCTCGGGGCCGAAGACCGCCAGGGCCTTCTTGACCGTCTCGAACACGCCGAGGGTCTTCTGTCCGGCGGCGTCGAGGGGGGCGGGGGTCGGGGCGAGGGGGCGGCGGGAGCGGAGTTCCTTGGCGAGGAGCTTGTGCCGGTAGTCGCGGGGCATGTCCTCGTACCGCCAGGACTCCTCGCCGAGGCGGTCGAAGAGCTGGCCGAGGGCGTGGTGGTGGGCGTCGGCGTGTTCGCGGACGTCCATGGTGGCGAGCTGGAGGCCGAAGGCGGCGAGGGTACGGATGGTGCGGTCCATGCGGCCGTCGGCGAACAGGCCGCCGCGGTGTTCGCGCAGGGAGGTCTGGATGAGCGTGAGGTCGCGGAGCAGTTCGCCGGTGCCGAGGTAGTCGCGGCCGGGCTCGTGTGCGGTGCCCTTGGCCAGGCGCTGCTTGGTGTTGGCGAGCTTCTGCCGGATGCAGGTGGCCTTGAGCCGGTAGGGCTCCTCGGCGTTGAGGCGCTTGTAGCGGGGGCTGATCTCGGGGAGGGCTTCCAGGTCGGCCTGGAGGGAGGTCAGGAGTTCCTCCGTCGCGCCCGTGTAGCGGATGGAGTTGGAGAGGAAGCCGCGGAGTTCGTCGATCAGTTCGAGGGCGTCGTTGATGCCGTGCTCGTGCTGGAGGATCAGGACTTCCCAGGTGACCTCGGGGGTGACGTTCGGGTTGCCGTCGCGGTCGCCGCCGATCCAGGTGCCGAAGGTGAGGGGGCGGGTGTCGTCCGGGAGGGTGACGCCGACGCGCTCCAGCTCGGCGGTGAGGTCCTCCAGTACGTCGCCGACGGCGCCGGCGTGGAGTTCGTCGAGGTAGTAGATGGCGTTGCGGGCCTCGTCGGCGGGTTCGGGGCGTACGACGCGCAGCTCGTCGGTCTGCCAGACGAGGTCGATGTTCTCGGCCAGGCGGGTGTCGTAGCGGCGGCGGTCCGCTTCGATGACGGGGGTCTCCAGCAGGGCGGCGATGCGGCGCAGCTTGTTCAGCACCGAGCGGCGGGCGGCCTCGGTGGGGTGGGCGGTGAAGACCGGGCGGACGTTGAGGTGCTTGACGGTTTCCCGCAGGTGCTCGGGGTCGGCGTCCTTGAGCCGGTCGGCCGTACGGGAGAGGAGTCCGCCCTCGGCGGCGCGCTTGGCGCGCAGTTCGCGGCCTCGGTGGACCTGTTCGGTGACGTTGGCGAGGTGGAAGTAGGTGGAGAAGGCGCGGACCAGCTTGCCCGCTGTCTGGAGTTCGGTGCCGCGCAGCAGCTCGGCGGCGGCCTCGCCGTCCTCGCGGGTCAGGCGGCGGACCCGTTCGACCAGGTCCAGGAGCTCGGGGCCCTCCTGCCGGACGAGGGTCTCGCCCAGCAGATCGCCCAGGCGCCGGATGTCGGCGCGCAGCTCGCTGCTGACCGTGGTGGTCTGGTCGTCGGCACTGCTCACAGGTGCGGCTCCTTGCAGTGTTGAAGCTCGTCTGGGAGGGAACCCGGGTTCCGGTCGGGCGGCGGGCCCTACGGGAATCCGCTTAGGGACCGGGCATCCGGGCAGAAATCAGAGCGGACCGCGCTGTCCGACCGATTCCAAGGATAGGTGTCCATGCGGACGCGCAGGCTCTCGGGCTCTTGCCGCAGAGCAACGCACTGCCATACTTACGATGCCGTAGGTTACGGAACCGTAGGGAACCCGGAGGTTCCGACCGGCCGTTGCCCCAGGCATCTGCCTCCACCCTCGACCCCACAGGGGACGCCCCCATGACCACAAGTTCCGATGTGATCGACGACGCCCCGAAGTCGAACGATTCCCAGACATCCAAGACATCCCAGACGTCCCGGGCCGCCTCCGGTGCACCCACGCCCTCGGCGACGCTGGGCGGCGAGCAGAAGCGTTCGATCGAGCAGATCACCCTGCTGCTCTTCATCACCGTTCCGTTTCTGGCGCTGGTCGCGGCGGTGCCGCTGGCCTGGGGCTGGGGAGTGAGCTGGCTGGACCTCGGTCTGCTGGTCTTCTTCTACTTCCTGGGCTGCCACGGCATCACGATCGGCTTCCACCGTTACTTCACGCACGGTTCCTTCAAGGCCAGGCGGCCGCTGCGGATCGCGCTCGCCCTCATGGGCTCGCTGGCGGTCGAGGGGCCTCTCGTCCGCTGGGTGGCCGACCACCGCAAGCACCACAAGTTCTCCGACGCGGAGGGCGACCCGCACTCGCCGTGGCGGTTCGGCGAGACGATCCCGGCGCTGATGAAGGGCCTGTGGTGGGCGCACGTCGGCTGGATGTTCGACGAGGAGCAGACGCCGCAGGACAAGTACGCGCCGGACCTGATCAAGGACGGGGCGATCCGCGCGATCTCCCGCCAGTTCATCCTGTGGACGGCCGTGTCGCTGGCGCTTCCGCCCCTGATCGGCGGTCTGGTGACGATGTCCTGGTGGGGGGCGTTCACGGCGTTCTTCTGGGGTTCGCTGGTCCGGGTCGCGCTGCTGCACCACGTGACGTGGTCGATCAACTCGATCTGCCACGCCGTCGGCAAGCGCCCGTTCAAGTCGCGTGACCGTTCGGGCAACGTGTGGTGGCTGGCGGTCCTGTCCTGCGGCGAGTCGTGGCACAACCTGCACCACGCCGACCCGACCTCGGCGCGGCACGGTGTGGAGCGCGGCCAGCTGGACTCCTCCGCGCGGATCATCCGCTGGTTCGAGGCGTTCGGCTGGGCGTACGACGTGCGCTGGCCGTCACGCTCGCGTATCGATTCGCGCCGTATCACGGGCAAGGCGCCCTCCCGGCGCAAGAAGGAGACCGCCGACGCGGCATGATTGACGGGTGGCGACCGACTCCAGCAACACCCCTGGCAACGAGAAGCCGCGGCGGGCCCGCCGCACCCGGATGACAGGCGCCGAAAGACGCCAGCAGCTTCTTGAGGTCGGTCGAACCCTCTTCGCCGCCAAGGGCTTCGAGGGCACGTCGGTGGAGGAGATCGCGGCCAAGGCCGGCGTCTCCAAGCCGGTGGTCTACGAGCACTTCGGCGGCAAGGAAGGGCTGTACGCGGTCGTGGTGGACCGCGAGATGCGCCGCCTGCTGGACATGGTGACGAGCTCGCTGACGGCGGGCCATCCCCGTGAACTGTGCGAGCAGGCGGCCTTCGCCTTGCTGGACTACATCGAGGAGTACACGGACGGCTTCCGCATCCTCGTCCGCGACTCCCCGATTCCCCAGTCCACGGGTTCGTTCGCGTCCCTCATCTCGGACATCGCCACCCAGGTGGAGGACATCCTCGGCCGCGAGTTCAAGAGCCGCGGCTTCGACCCCAAGCTCGCCCCCCTCTACGCCCAGGCCCTGGTCGGCATGGTCGCGCTGACCGGCCAGTGGTGGCTGGACGTACGCCGCCCGAAGAAGGCGGAGGTGGCGGCGCATCTGGTGAACCTGGCGTGGCACGGGCTGGACGGGCTGGAGCAGAGGCCGCGGTTGATCGGGCATCGGAAGAGCTGACAGCCACTCGAAGTGATGAACCTAGTGGACCACAGATAAACCTTGTGGAACCATGCGCGTATGACTGAGATTGCCATCAGCGCAGCCCGCTCCCAGCTCGGCGACCTGGTCCGCCGCGCCGCCCACGGCCGCGAGACCATCGCCCTCACCGACCACGGGCACGTGGCCGCGCTCCTCATCTCCCCCCAGGTGATAGAGGATTTCGAGGACGCGCTGGCGTTGGCCGAGTACGAGCTCAAGAAGGAGCGCGGGACTCTGGGGCCGGGCATCCCGCATGAAGAGGTCGGCCGGATGCTGGGGCTGCGGTAAGTGACCTACGAGATCATCTGGGAACCGCGCGCCACCAACGCGGCCGCGCGGTTCCTCAAGGACGACCCCGCCGGGCCGGCCGCCGTCTATGAAACCGTGGACACCCTGGCCGCCCAACCTCGTCCAGACAATTCCGTTCCGTACGGATCACAGGATGTACGCCGCCTGCACGTCGGCGGCTACCGGGTCCTGTACAGGATCGACGACGAAATCATCCGCATCCTCGTCACCCACCTGGGCCGTACGCCCTAGGACAGCCCCCGGTCTCCCGTCGCCGCCCGCAGCGGCGTCGTTTCGAGCACCTCCCCGGCCGCCCTCCGCGCCGCCCCCTCCGTCTGCCGGGCGATCCTGCGGAACGTCTCCTGGGCCTGCCGGGCGGGCCACTGCGGGGGCAGGTGCTGGACCGGGAGGCGGGGGTCGGTGCGGATGACGCGGAGCCACTCGGCGACGAGGCGCAGCCGGGTCGCGATGGGTTCGGCCGAGGCACCGGCGGCGGCCGTCCACCTCTTGTCGAAGGCGACGTACCGCGCCGCGAGGGTCTCCAGGTCCCAGCTCTCGCGGATCATCAGGCCGACGTCGGTGAACTCGTCGGCGCGGGCGTGGAAGACCTTGACGTGAGCGTCGAGGCCGAGTTCGGAGACGACGCCCCGGACGTCGGCGTGGCCGGGCGCGATCCACAGCCCGCTGTAGAGGGCGCCGAAGCCGGACCAGGTGAGCCGGGAGCGCAGGTCGTGACGCTGGCGCTGCCAGGACTCGGGGAGGGAGAAGCCGAGGAGGGTCCAGGTGCCGTCCCAGTCCTCGTTGACCGCGCCGTCGCGCCAGATCCGCTGTCCGCCGTCGCGCAGGATGCCCTGGGCGTGCGGGGTGAGCCCGAAGAACATCTTCCGCCCCTCGCGCTGCCGCCGCAGCAGCCCCCGGCCCACCATCCGCGTCAGCGTGGACCGCACCGCCTGCTCGCCCGTACCGACCCGCCCGAGTACGTCGATGATGCTGCCCGAGTACACGCCGAGGTCGCTCTCGCCCTCCCCCTTCTCCAGCAGATGGTTGCCGAAGAAGGTCAGCACGAGGGACTGGGGGCGCAGTTGCGGAGCCTCGTCGATGCCGCCGCCGTTACGGGCCTCGGGTCCATCCAGCATGCCGTCCATGCCGTCCGTGTCGTCCGTGTCGTCCTCCACAGCGGTAAGCGTACGGCCGTCCGATAGGGGAGTACGGGCGGCCGTACGCGATCCCTCCGTCCCGTACCGGTGGTACGACGGTTCACGAGACGATCTCCTCCCTCACCTGCACGCGAGGGAGGAGGACACCGTGAAAGTAGGCGTACTCATATCGGCCGTCAACATCCTGCACAACATTGGCCCGCGCACGTCGCGCACCTCGCGCCCGTCAGCCCGTCGGCTCCAGGAACTCCAGCCGGTTGCCGACCGGATCCTCCGCATAGAAGCGGCGGTGACCAGGAAGGTCGTCGTCCCAGGTGACCGGCACCCCGCACCCGGCGATCCGGTCCGCGTACGCCTCGATGTCCCGCACCCGCAGCCCCGGATGGGCCTTCCCCGGCGGCCGACAGCCCTCCTCGATCCCGAGGTGCAGTACGACGTCCCCCGCCCGGAACCAGCAGCCACCGCGCGCGGCGAGCACCGCCGGCTTGGGGATCTCGGTCATCCCGAGGACATCGACGTAGAACGCGCGCAGGGCGCTCTCGGACCCCGGCGGGGCGGCGAGCAGAACGTGATCGAAGGCGACCAGCATCTGGGCGTCACGCCCCCTTCCGCTTCCGCGCGACGACGAAGATGCGGCGGAACGGGAAGACGGTGCCGTGGGCGGTGGCGGGATAGGCCCCGCGGAGCGCCTCGCGGTACTCGCCGATGAACTCCTCCGTGGCCCGCGGGTCGTCGGCGAGGGCGGTGAGGACGGGGCGCAGGCCTGTCCCCTTCACCCAGTCGAGCACCGGGTCCTCGCCCTGCAGGAGGTGCAGATACGTCGTCTCCCAGGCGTCGGCCTCGCAGCCGAGACCGGCGAGTGACCGCAGGTAGGCGGCGGGGGCGTGGACGGCGTCGTCGTGGCGGAGGGTGTCGCCGAGGCGGGTCCTCCAGCGGGCGGAGTGGGCGAGTTCGCGCATCAGGCGGTGGCTGGGCGAGTCGAAGTTGCCGGGCACCTGGAAGGCGAAGGTTCCGCCGGGGGCGAGGCCGTCCACCCAGGCGGGGAAGCGCGTGAGGTGGCCGGGCACCCACTGGAGGGTCGCGTTGCTGACGATCAGGTCGTACGGCTCCGGGGGCACCCACGTACGCACGTCCACCTCGGCGAAGTCGAGCCGTCCGCCGCCCGGGGTCGGGCCCTCGTGGTCGACGCGGGCCCTGTCGAGCATCTCAAGCGAGTTGTCGTACCCGGTGATGCGGGCTGTGGGCCAGCGGTCGGCGAGGAGGCGGGTGACGTTGCCGGGGCCGCAGCCGAGGTCGGCGATGCGGGGAGGGCCGACGGCAGGGTTCGCGGGGAGTTCGGGGACTTGGGCCAGCAGGTCGAGGAAGGCGCGGGCGCGGGGGCCGGAGTGGCGCAGGTACTGGCGGGGGTCCCAGGTAGGGGCGGACATACGTATGCACCTCATCGAAGTAATCGAAACCGTCAGAGCCGTCGGAGCCGTCGGAGTCACCGAACGCGCCACCACTCCCGTACGCGCCATCTCTTGATGTCAAGAAACTCGACATCAAGAGACTTCACATCGACACAACCACTACACTGATCGCCATGGAGGACGAGGTCGATCGACTGGTCGCAGCGTGGCGCCGGGAGCGCCCTGACCTCGACGTGGAGCCGCTGGAAGTGCTGAGCCGGGTGAGCAGACTGGCCCGGCATCTGGACCGCGCACGCCGTCTGGCGTTCTCCGAGCACAGCCTGGAGCCGTGGGAGTTCGACGTGCTGACGGCGCTGCGGCGCGCGGGCACCCCGTACCAGCTCTCCCCCGGTCAGCTGCTCACGCAGACGCTCGTCACCTCGGGCACGATGACGAACCGTATCGACCGCCTGGCCAAGAAGGGCCTGGTCGAGCGCCTGCCCGACCCGAACGACCGCCGGGGCGTGCTGGTCCGCCTGACGGACGAGGGCCGCGACCGCGCGGACCAGGCACTGTCCGGGCTCCTGGACCAGGAACGGGCGATCCTGGCCGAGCTGTCGACCGCCCAGCGCGGCGAACTGGCAGGCCTGCTACGCCAGTTGACCGCCCCGTTCGACAACATCCCTGGCTGAGGGCCTGCCGGGCGGATCATGCCGGAGACGCGGGGTCTGGCACGCACTCCCCCACTGCCTTAAGTGCGTGGGGGACCCCCAGCCGCGTTGTCGTCACTCGCCGACGCTCCGCGTCGACTCCCTCCTCCGCCTTGCAGCTGCACGCTCCCCCACGCTCGAACCGGCTTCGCTCGGCTCGCGCGGGGGCACCCCCATGACCCCGCTCCCCCATGTTGATCAGGCAGTGTTGGTTTCCTCCGACCTGATCCGCCCGGCAGGCCCTAGGTCGACAGGCCCGACGCCGGCGCGGCGGGCGAGTGCGACGGCGGCGAGGGTGGAGTGGACGCCGAGCTTGCCCAGCACGTTCTGCATATGCGTACGGACGGTGTGCGGGGACAGGAACAGGCGCTCGGCGACGGCCTTGCGCCCCAGCCCCGCCACCATGCACCGCAGCACTTCCCGCTCACGCGGCGTGAGGGACTCGACGAGCCGCTCACTCTCGGTGCGGTGCTTGCGCGCGGCGGTCAACTCCCGCAGCACACCGGTCAGCAGGGCGGGCGGCAGATGCGTCTCGTCCCGCAGCACACCCCGGATGACGGTGAGCAGCCGGGACAGCGAGCAGTCCTTGGCCACCCACCCCGAGGCACCGGCCTGCAGGGCGAGCGCCGCCCGCCGCGGGTCGTCCTTCTCGGCGAGGACGACGGTCCGTACGCTCGGCTGCCCGGACCGCACGCCGACGACGAGCGAGATGCCGTCGACGAGCCCGTCCTCGTTGCCTTCTTGTACGGGTACGGCCGGCCGCGCCCCCGGGACATTGCCTCCCAGGTCGGCATCGACCAGCAGCACATCGAACTTGCGGCCTTCCGCCGCCGCGCGTTCCAGACAGCGCAGCGCGGCGGGGCCGCTGCCGGCGGCGGACACGTCGACGTCGGGCTCGGCGGCAAGGGCCGCGGCGAGCGACTCGGCGAAGATACGGTGGTCGTCGACGACCAGGACTCGGATGCGAACCACTGAAACCCCCACTGGTCGGGGGACGACCGGCGCGGGTACGACGCCCGGAGTGCTCCCCGGATTTGGCCTGGGTCGGGGCTGCCGCAGCCGCACGGCCGCCGCCGTGCTGGAACTGCTACCCCCACTCCGGGCGTCGTACCCGACTGTCTCGCCCCCTGATCAACACCGGCCCCCACCGGTGCTGTTCATCAGGGTACGGCCGGGGGCCGGGAGCGGAAGGCAATTTGCAGAACTGGTTGGCCAGCGCGTTTATGGTGAGCCGTATGTTTCGTATGGAGACAGAAGTCGACAAAGAGCGCAGCCATTTGCTTCGTTCCCGGCTCCGCGACACGAACACGGCCGCGTCCCCCGTCCTCCGCGCCCTCCGCGGAACCCCAGGTGAACGCGGGGTTCCGCTCCACGTGTGGCTACTGGACGAGTCGGACACCCTCGCCGGCGGCCTCGTCGGCCACACCTGGGCCACCTGGCTCCACGTGACCTACCTCTGGGTCACCGAACCCCACCGCGGCGCAGGCCTCGGCTCCCGGCTCCTCTCCGAAGCGGAACACATCGCCACCACCGAGCGGGGCTGCCGGGGCGCCCGCCTGGAGACGTGGGACTTCCAGGCGCCGGAGTTCTACCGGAAGCGGGGCTACGAGGTGGTGTGCGTGATCCCGGACTATCCGCCGGGGATCACGGAGTACACGCTGACGAAGCGGTTGGGGGCGCAGGGCCTTTGACTGGGCCCTTTTTACCGGGCCTTTTACAGGGCCTTTTACAGGGCCTTGAGGGCGTCCAGCGTGATGTCGACGTCGATGTCATACGGCACACCGAGGTCGAGCTTGTCGTGGTGGATCCCGGTCAGGGCGTACGTCTTGTTCACCGGGTCGATCTCGTAGACCCGCACCACGGGGTGCTGGTTCCCCTCTGCCATCTCGACCAGCCAGAAGTACGAGATGCCCGCGGCCGCGTACTTGCGGGGCTTGGTGTCCCGGTCACGGGCCTCGGAATCGGGGGAGACGACCTCGACGGCGAGCACGACGTCCTCTGCCCGGAAGCGGGTCTGCTCCAGGCCGGTGACCGCCTCGGCGCGCACTACTGACAAGTCCGGTTCGGGCCCGTTGCGGCGATCCAGTACCACGGTCATTTGACGCTCGACCTTCAGTTCGTCCGGAACTGTGCGGCGCAGGCCGTTCATCAGCAACTCGATCATCTTGGCGTGGAAACGCCGCTGCGGACTCACGAAGACCAGGCTCCCGTCGATCAGCTCGGTGTGCGGCGGGAGGTCGGGCAGTGTGAACAGGTCGTCCACGGTGTAGCCGTCGCGCGGTGGTACGGGCCAACGGGTGCCGGGCGCGTCGGCGGGCTCAGGGGTCGGCTCGGCGATCGGCTCGGCGGTCATGGTGATTCCTCCCATGGACGGGATTCTCGGCCTGCCTGTCCACGGTAGCCGCCGGATTCGCTGATCGTCATCACAAAGGGTGACGTCGCGGCTCCGTGGCCGCTATTGCCCGGGCGCGAGGCCCATGTCCTTCGCGGTCCTTCGCGCTGTAGCGGGGCAGGCCGGTGGTGTCGTCCAGGTTCCGAGGTCCGTGGTGACGGTGACCGGTTTGCCGTAGGGGAGATGCAGCCGGTTCTCATAGGCGGGTCGGCCCTCGGCCCGCCGCTGGACGTCCGGATTCGACTGGAGCCTCACCGCGATGTGGATCACCCTCACGATCCTGTGGGTCAACGGGTATCTGTAGCTCCTCCGCTGGACCGGGGCTCCCCACCTCAGCGCCGGCGTTGTCAGCCGCTTGAGTCGGGCCTCGTAACACCATTACATGCGATGCCCAGGCGCTGTTGGCGCTGATGCCTGCCGTGACCGACCAAACCGGACCTGTTGACGACAGAAGGCGACTACTTTGAGATCCGATGTGCCGCTGCCCGATGGCCAGCCGCCTCTCCCTCCCGAACCAGCCTGGCAGGGCTGGGCGTTGCCCCCGGCAGGGCCCGTTCCCAAGCCTGGCCCGGTCCGGGCTCCGGCTGGCTCCCGATATCACGAGCAGGGGAGGAACGGGCAGGGAGGCAGGTTCGGTTGGCTGGGTGAACTGCTCCTGGTCATGGTGCTGGTCGTGGTGGGAATGCTGTGCGTCTACCTGGCCGGTGCGACCGTGGCGGCCGTGCTGGACGCGGGACCCACTTCAGCGGACAGTGAGCAGGTCTTCGCGGACCCCCTCGCGGACATGGTCGTGAACCTGGCCGCGCTCTCGGTCGGCATACCCGTGGTCCTGTGGGGGGTGCGCTACCTGGGCAAGCGCCCGTCGGGCACGGTCTCATCGGTCGCCGGCCGGGTGCGCTGGGGCTGGCTGGGGCGGTGCGCAGCCGTGGCCTTCCCGTTGATCGCGCTGCAGTTCGGGCTGCTGATCGCGTGGACCTGGGGCAGCGAACCGCCCGGGGAAGCGGGACAGGGCTTTCCCGGCTGGCCCGCGTTCCTGTTGAGCCTGGCCGTGCTGTGGGCGGTGGTCCCGTTCCAGGCGGCCGCCGAGGAGTACGTCTTCCGGGGCTGGCTGGTCCAGGTGATCGGCCGGGCCGTGCGCTCCCCGTGGCCCGGAATCGTGGTCGCGTCGCTGCTGTTCGCCCTCGCGCACGGGCTGGGTGAACTCTCCGGGTTCGCCCTGCTGTTGTACTCCGCGATGTGGTGGGGCTGACTGGTGATCCGCACCGGCGGGCTGGAGGCGGTGATCGCGCTGCACATCGCCAACAACGCCTGGGCCCTCAGCCTGGCAGCCGCCTTCGGTGAACTCGCCGACGACAGCACCGCGGCCGACGCCCCCTGGCAGGCCCTCGCCCTCGAACTCGCATTCGCACCGCTGTACTGCCTGACCATGACACGGCTCGCAGACCGCCGTGCTGTCACCCGCCAAGCCCCATAACGAGGAGACCTCATCACAGCCTTGATGCGGATCATGGTGGGTTGGTCCCCGAACCGGACACAGCGCCGCAGAACCGCAGGTCCTGATCGCATGGGCCGGGGTACGGTGAAACCGACGCCGCGAAAGGGAGCCGTTACCGCCATGACCACGAACCCGGCAGACTCCGGACCGTCCCCCCTCCCCCCCATGCGTACCATCGGCGAACTCCGTGCCGCCCTCACCATGGGCTACGGCTTCCCCGGCGACGCCGACGACTTCGAGGCCGAGCTGGCTCGCGAGATCAACCATGCCGACCCAGCCGACCTCACCGGAATCGTCCGCCTGGTCGAGGAGTTCAGGGGCCGGATCGCAGCCCGTCAGGATCCCGACTTCGACACTGCCGTCGCCGCGGCCGTCGCCGAGATTCGGGCGGCCCGAGGGACTGCCCGGTGACCGACGGGCAGCCGCAGGTCGTCGCCGAGATCACGCAAGAGGCCCGTGCTCGTTGTCAGAGCATCGGCGGAGGTGCCCTCGAAGCCGTCGAGGCGCTCCGCGCCGAACTGGAGAAGACCCCGGCGCTCGGCCGACGAGCCCGAAGCGCCGTCGGGGGCATGAAGATCTACACGACGCGTCTCGAAGGTACCGACGCACGACCAGCACTCACCGTCACCTATGTCTACGATGAGCCGCCGCCCGAACCCGGCCTGATCCGCATCGCTCTCGTGTCGCCGGTGCGCTTCGCGGGCGACGGCGGCGCCGAGTCCTGAGACCGAGCCACCGTGCTGCCTCACCCCACCCGCCGCGCCCCCTCCGAAGGCACCGCCGTGAAGACCCGAGGTGCGGTGAAGCCCGCGGCGGCGAAGGCCTCCTCCACTGCCTTGGTGACCGTGTCCGCGTCTGTCGACTCGACCAGGACGATGGCGGAGCCGCCGAAGCCGCCGCCGGTCATGCGGGCGCCCACAGCGCCCGCGGCCAGGGCCGTGTCGACGACCAGGTCGAGTTCCGGGCAGGAGATGCGGAAGTCGTCGCGGAGGGAGGTGTGGCCGTCCACGAGGACCGGGCCGATCGCTCTCTGCTCGCCCGACTCCAGGAGCGACACCACCTGTTCCACGCGGTGGTTCTCGGTGACGATGTGGCGGACCAGGCGGCGGACCTCCTCCTCGTCGCCCAGGCGGGCCAGGGCCGCGTCGAGGTCGTCGTACGGCACGTCCCGCAGCGCGTCGACGCCCAGCAGTGCCGCGCCCTTCTCGCAGCCGGCGCGGCGCTTGCCGTACTCGCCCTCGCTGTGGGAGTGCTTGACCTGGGTGTCGACGACCAGGAGGCGCATGCCCTCGGCCGCCAGGTCGAAGGGGATCTGGCGCTGGGAGAGGTCCCGGGTGTCCAGGAACAGCGCGTGGCCGGCCTCGCAGCAGGCGGACGCCGTCTGGTCCATGATCCCGGTGGGGGCGCCCACGTAGACGTTCTCGGCGCGCTGGCACAGGCGGGCCAACTGCCAGCCGGCCAGGCCGAGTTCGTACAGGTCGTTCAGGGCCAGGGCGACGACCACCTCCAGCGCCGCCGACGACGACAGGCCCGCGCCCGTCGGCACCGTCGAGGTCAGGTGGATGTCGGCGCCCGTGACCGCGGAGTGGCCCGCGTCGCGCAGGGTCCAGATCACGCCCGCCGGGTACGCCGTCCAGTTTCTGTCCGACTCCGGTGCCAGGTCGTCCAGGCGGAACTCCACCACCCCGCCCGCCACGTCCGACGAGTGCAGGCGCAGGACGCCGTCCGCTCGGCGTGAGACCGCCGCGACCGTGGTGTGCGGGAGCGCGAACGGCATCACGAAGCCGTCGTTGTAGTCGGTGTGCTCGCCGATGAGGTTGACCCGGCCCGGCGCCGCCCACACCCCTTCCGGCCCGGCTCCGTACAGCTCCTTGAACCGCTCGGCGACAGTCCCAGCCACTGCGTCAGCCCCTGCGACAGCCTCGCTCATGCCCTTACCCCTGACCCTTCCGCACTCACGTACGTACGTTCTTACTTGTCTCGGCCCTGCGCGAACTCCCACGCGTCCGCCACGATCCCCGCGAGGTCCGCCCGCGAAGGGTTCCAGCCCAGCCGCTCCCGCGCCGCCCGCGCGGAGGCCACCAGGACCGCCGGGTCGCCGCCCCGTCGCGGGGCCGCGACCTCGGGGATCGGGTGCCCGGTGACCTGGCGGACGGTCTCGATGACCTCGCGGACGGAGAAGCCGTTGCCGTTGCCGAGGTTGCAGATCAGGTGTTCGCCCGGGGCGGCCGCCGTCAGCGCGAGCAGGTGGGCCTCCGCCAGGTCGGCGACGTGGATGTAGTCACGGATGCAGGTGCCGTCCGGCGTCGGGTAGTCGTCGCCGTAGACGGAGATCGCGTCGCGCTTGCCCTGCGCCACCTGCAGGACCAGCGGGATGAGGTGCGACTCGGGGTCATGGCGTTCGCCATACGCGCCGTACGCGCCCGCCACGTTGAAGTAGCGCAGGGACACCGCCCCGAGGCCGTGGGCCGCGGCCTCGCCCGTGATCATGTGGTCGACGGCCAGCTTCGAGGCGCCGTAGGGGTTCGTGGGGGCGGTCGGGGCCGTCTCGACGATGGGCGTCGTCTCCGGCTCGCCGTAGGTGGCCGCCGTGGAGGAGAAGACCAGCTTGCGTACGTCCGCCGCGCGCATCGCCGCGAGCAGCGCCATCGTGCCGCCGACGTTGTTGTCCCAGTACTTCTCGGGCTTCACGACCGACTCGCCGACCTGGGAGCAGGCGGCGAAGTGGAGGACGGCGTCGAAGGAGGAGTCCAGCCACTTGGCGGCGTCGCGGATGTCGCCCTCCACGAAGGAGGCGCCCGCCGGCACGCCCTCGCGGAAGCCCGTGGAGAGGTTGTCGAGGACGACCACCTCGTGGCCCGCCTCCAGCAGATGCTGGGCGACGACGCTGCCCACGTAACCCGCACCACCGGTGACCAGGTACTTCCCACTCATGAACCCGCTACCTCTCGCAGTCGCTCGGCTGCGGTCTCCGGCCGGATGTCGTTGATGAACACGCTCATCCCGGACTCGGAGCCCGCGAGGAACTTCAGCTTGCCGGAAGTGCGGCGAATGGTGAAAAGCTCCAGGTGGAGTGCGAAGTCGTCCCTGACCACACCTTCGAACTCCTCCAGCACACCGAACGGCGCCTGGTGCCAGGCCGCGATGTACGGCGTCGGCGGTTCACCCTCGCCGAAAATCCGGTCGAAGCGCCTCAAGAGTTCCAGATACACCTGGGGGAACTCTGCGCGGGCCCCCTCGTCGAGCGCGAGCAGGTCGGGCACGCGCCGCTTGGGGTAGAGGTGCACCTCGTACGGCCAGTGGGCGGCGTACGGGACGAAGGCGGCCCAGTGGTCGGTCTCCAGGACCATCCGCTCGCCGGTCCGCTCCCGCTCGACCACCGCGTCGAACAGGTTCTCCCCGCCCGTCGCCTCCTTGTGTGCCGCGAGTGACCTGAGCATCAGCGCAGTACGCGGGGTGGTGAAGGGGTAGGCGTAGATCTGGCCGTGCGGATGTCCGAGGGTCACGCCGATCTCGGCTCCCCGGTTCTCGAAGCAGAACACCTGCTCCACGGAGGGGAGATGCGACAGCTCGGCCGTGCGGTCGGTCCACGCGTCCAGGACGAGGCCCGCCTGTTCCTCGGTGAGGTTCGCGAAGGACGCGTTGTGGTCCGAGGTGAAGCAGACGACCTCGCAGCGGCCGGAGTCTCCGGTGAGCGAGGGGAAACGATTCTCGAACACGACCACGTCGTACGACGAATCCGGGATCTCGCTCAGGCGGTCGCCCTCGGAGGGGCACAGCGGGCATTCGTCGGCCGGCGGGTGGTACGTGCGGCCCTGGCGGTGCGAGGCGATCGCGACCGAGTCGCCGAGCAGCACGTCGCGCCGCACCTCGGACGTGGTGACGGTGCGCTCCAGGGGTCGCTTGTCGACCGCGTCGCGGACCGTGTCGTCACTCAGGTCGTAGTAGATGAGCTCACGACCGTCGGCCAGCCGGGTCGAGGTCTTCTTCACAGCAACGCGCCTTTCCCCTCCGTCGAGGGCCACTGGGAACCGGCCGGGGGTCCGGGGGTTGTCCCCCGGGAGATGCAGCACGCCGGACTCCCCATCCGTACCCCATCAAACCTTCAAACAGAACCAAACACATCAAACCACAATCCCCCAGACGCGTCACCGTCACAACCAAACAAAGAACACCAGCAGAAGCGAGCTCCTGTCACCCCTCGCTTGCGTCACCGCGCCCGGCCGCGGCATCGACAGGACCGATGAGGGTGGAGTGACGGCCGTGTACGTGTGCGGGGCTGTGGTTCACCAGTGTGAACCACAGCCCCGCACTCACGCCTCCCGCGGTCCTCGCCTACGCCTTCTCCGCCCCCTCCGACGGCGAAGGCGGCTGCGACGGACCGGGGGCGGGACCCGCCCGGTCCAGCAGGCCCGTGCGGGCCGCCAGGGCCGCTGCCTCCAGGCGGGAGCCGACGCCCAGCTTCATCAGGACGCGCTGGACGTGGGTACGGGCCGTGGAGGGGGCGATGCCCATGCCGGCCGCGATCAGACGGGTGTCCTCGCCGTCGGCGACCCGGACCAGGACCTCGACCTCCCTCGGCGTCAGCATCTGGAGCAGGCGCTGGCCCTCGTCGTCGGGCTGGGCCGCGGGGTTGAGCAGCTCGCTGAAGGCGCTCTGGAGCAACTGCGGTGCCACGGCGGCCTCCCCGGCGCGCGCCTTCATGATCGCGCGCTCGACCCCCTCTATCCGCTCGTCGTGCCGTACGTAACCCGAGGCGCCCGCGGCGAACGCGGCCGCGATGCCGCGCGGGTTCGGCACCGGGCCGAGCACCAGCACCGCCACCTGCGGGCGCTCCCGCTTGATCCTCACCACCGGGTCGAAGATCCCCGGCTCGGCGGGTGCCGCCGTACCGAGCAGGCACACCTCCGGTGCCCTCGTGATCACCAGCTCCGCCGCTCCCGCGGCAGGCGCCGCCGCCGCGAGCACCCGGTGCCCGCGCAGCTTCAACGCCGAGGCCAACGCCTCGGCGAGCAGTCGGTGGTCGTCGACCACCATGAGCCGCACTCCCATCGAGCCACCCCCCAGTCCCCCCAATGAGTGCCCCCACTACGGACCCGCTACGTATGCCCACCGGCCCCCTGGACCCCACGGACAGAAGCCCCCTCCGGCTCCCCCGCTTCCGGCTCCCCCGCTCTTCATGCCCCCGGAAGCTACACGCTTGTTCGACGTTGCGCTTCCCCTACGCGAGAGAAGTGCCCCGGATTACCGGAATCAGCCCTTTCGGGCCGTCATGCCTCGGGACTCTCCCAGGCCTGACTGGGCAAAGATAGGGGACCTGTCGTACGACACCATGAACTCGCCTGTCACAGGCTCATGTCCGACCGGCTCACGCCCTCTTCGGATCACTCTCTGTCCGTTACGAACCGGAAATGCCCCCGCCGACATCACCGGAGTGATCGTCGGCGAGGGCGATCCGCTGCCAGGCCCGATCGGCTTACTGGGCGCCGAAGGCGACGACCAGGTACTCCTTGTCGTCGGCGCTGTACGGCTTGGAGACGTAGATCTCGGACATGAACAGACGCCCGCCGCCGTACACAAGCTCCGCGTACTCCGGGCTCATGCTGGTCTCCGCGCTGCGGACCGAGTCGCTGGCGGGGTTCTCCAGGAGCTTGGTCTCCTTGAACGTGGAGCCGTCGATGCTCACGATCTGGCCGCCCTTGTCGTACGGCGGGCGCTTGTACGCGAGGAGGTTGGGGCCGTCCATGCGCAGCGGGGAGATCGTGTAGCCGTCCCCGGCGTCGGCGCGCTCGCCGGTCTGCTTGCCGGTGGCCAGGTCGAAGGCGATGATCTCGTTGGTCTGGCTGTAGTCCCCGGAGCCGTCGTGCTCCTCGGTCGGCACATAGATCTTGTCGTTGCCGACCGCCAGCATCACGCAGTTCTCGACCGCCCGGATGCCGTCGCACTTGGCGGCATACTTCTCGCTCTCCGCGGTGATCTTGGTGCGCAGCTCGCCGGTCTTCCCGTCGATGGAGAAGAAGTCGGAGATACCGCTGCCGTCCTTGGCGGAGTCACCGACGTCGGCGGCCACCACGATCGGCTGGGTCGACACGATGCTCGCGTACCCGATACCGGTGGCCATCTTGTACTCCGAGATCACCGTCCCGTTCTCCGGGTTGACGTTCTGGATGTGCAGCGTCCGGTTGTCGTAGGACCCGCACTTGCGGATGGCCACCAGGGCCGGGCCACCGCCGTACCCGCTGTCGTAGCAGGAGTCGCCGGCCTTGGGCGCCCACAGCTGCTTGCCGGAGTCGATCTCGAAGGCGGCGCCGCCGTTGGTGCCGCCCACGGCGACCGTGTTGCCGCTCACGGTGACGTTGTCGAAGTTGAGCTTCCGGTCGCCGACCGTCTCCGTCCACAGCTTCTTGCCCGTGTCGAGGTCGATGCCCGTGACCTCGCTGCACCCGTGGTGGGACGTCTGCTTGGTCGGCATGGCCGGCTGGTGGACGATCGCCGTCCGGTTGTCCTCGCTGATGTGGCGGCTGGCCGAGCACACCGGGCCGGGCAGGGGAATCGTCCACTGCTTCGAGCCCTTGGCGAGGTCGTAGCCGGTGATCTCGGCGATGCCGCTCTTCGCGTACACCTTGTCCGTCAGCCAGGAGCCCGCGACGACGATCGTGGAGTCGTCCTTGACCTCCGGCGCCGGGACCTGGAAGAGCACCTTGCCGCTGGTGTCGGCCGGGACCTCCTCCTGTGCCTTGGTGTCGCCGCCGGAGGTACCGCCGTCGGTGCCGCCCCCGTCGGTGCCGCCGTCGGTGCCCTTCTCGTCGTCCGTGCCGCCGGTGGTGCCGCCGTCGGTGCTCGCCGAGTTGTTCTTGTCGTCGTCCTTGCCCTTCGAGGACGAGTACCAGACCCCGCCGCCGACGATCAGCGCGATGGCGGCGACGGCCGCGACGATGATCATCATCTGGGCGTTGAGCTTCCGCCCGCCGCCGCTCTGGGGCGCCTGCAGATGCATCGGGGTGGTCGGCGGCGTGTAGCCGTACTGCGGCTGCCCGTACGGGGGTTGCTGGGCGTACGGGGAGGGCGGCTGGCCCTGGGGCTGGCCCGGGTAGCCGTAGCCGGGCTGGGCGGGCGGGGGTGTCTGGGGCGCTTGGGCCGCCTGGGGGTAGCCGTACTGGGGCTGCTGGGCCGGAGGCGGCGTCGGTGGGGTCTGGGGCGTCTGCGGGTAGCCGTAGCCGGGGCCCTGCGCGGGCGGCGGGGGTGTGGGCGCGCCGAAGCCGCCCTGCGGCGGGGGGTCCTGCGGGGGCTGGGGCTGGTCCGGGGGCTGCTGGCCCGGCGGCTGGTTGGGCGGCGGGGGCGGCGGCTGGGTCATGACGTGTGTACCTCGTGTGCCTCGGTCGAGGCTTCGGAGCGGATGGGGTGGTGGTCGTGGGGAGGGGCGGCTGCCGGACGGGCGGCGGCGCCCCCTTGCCGTGGCGGAACCGGCTACTCGCCGTAGGCCAGCATCAGCTTCTCCTGCGCCTCGTCATTGCCCGTCAGCCGGGTGGTGGAGATGTAGAAGCGCCCGTCGACGTAGTCGATCGCCTTCGAGTAGAAGCTGTTCTCGATGTCCGCGGTGCCCTGCGGGTTCTGCAGCAGCTTCACCGGCTTGTGGCTCTTGCCGCCGGTCGGGATGGAGACGACCTGGCCGCCCGCGTCGTACGACGGCTCGACGTACGCCAGCAGGTTCGCGCCGTCCAGCTTCATCGGCTTCATCGACTCGCCCGCCGGGGACTTGACGCGCCACTTCTCCTTGCCGTCGGCCAGGCTGATGGCGACGATCTCGTTCGCGCCGCCGGTCGCCTCGGTCGGCAGGTAGAGGGTGTCCGCGCCGACCGCCACTCCCGTGCAGCCCTGGAGGTCACGCGAGAGGGCCGTGAAGCCGCAGTCCGGCGCGAAGGACTCGTCGACCTGGAGCTCGGAGCGGAACGTCCCGTCGGCGTCCTTCAGGACGGACACGTTCCACTGGTCCTTCTCCTCATTGGTGAGGTAGAGGACGACAGGGTCGACGGAGTAGGCGCGCTGGACCTCCCAGCCCTTGGGGATCTTCTGGGTCCACTTGGCCTTGCCGTTCGCCGGGTTGAGCTCCTGCACCTCGTCGTGCGCGGTGTCCGTACCGGCACCGCAGGACGACACGGAGATCAGCTTGGCGCCGCCCGTGAACGCGCTGGGGAAGCAGGACGCGCCGTACTTCTCCTTGTCCCACTTCTTCTTGCCGGTGGTCACGTCGTACGCCGTACCGGACAGGTCGCGGCCGACCATCAACGTGTTGCCCATGACGTTCAGTTCGATCTGGAGCGCGCTGTCGAACAGCCCGCCCTCCTCGACCTCGGCGGTCCAGCCCTTCTCGCCGGTGTTGAGGTCGACCTCCTGCAGCTGGTTGCACTTGGCCCGGTCGCTGGAGCCGCTCTTGTACGCCACGATGATCTTCTCGGCGGCCGTCGGCTGCTCGGTGACCGCGCAGATCTCCTCCGGGAACGTGATCGCGTCCCACGTCGGCTTGCCGTCGTCGACGTTGTACGCGAAGAGCTGCTTGTACGCGGCCTTCACCGCCGCCTTGTCGGTGATCCACAGCCCGAGGGCCTCGGCACCGGAACCGGGCGCGTCGGGACCCTCCTTGTACCAGAGCACCTTCGCCTCGCCGGGCCGGCGGCCCTCGTTGAGGTCCTCGGGGGCCGAGTCGCCGTCGCCGCTGCCGTCGCCCTGGTCGATGGGCGCGGAGGCGTCCCCCGACGGCTTGCTGTCCTGGCTTTCCTGGCTTCCCTTGCTTTCCTTGGCGACGGGCTTCTTCTGGTCGCCGTCGTCACCACCGCGGGTCACCGCGAACACGGTCCCGCCGATCACCAGCAGCACGGCCACCGCGGCACCGATGATCATCGCGGGCTTGCCCTTGAAGGGGCTCTTGCCGCCGCCGCTGCCGCCGCCGGGCGGGGTGCCGGGCGCGCCCGGGTACTGCGGCTGCGGGTAGCCGTAACCGGGCGGCTGGGGCTGGGCGTACGGGCCCGGCTGCTGGGGGTAGCCGTAGGGGCCAGGCTGGTTGTACGGGCCGGGGGGCTGGGCGTAGGGGCCGCTGCCGGGTTGCTGGGGGTAGCCGTAGCCGGGCTGGGGCTGCGGCGGGGTGGGGGGCGGCGCCTGCGGGGACTGGGCTGGGGGCGGCGGGGTCTGCGGTGCTTGAGGTGCGTCGCCGAAGCCGCCCTGCGGGGGCTGCTGGGGCGAGGGCTGTTGCTGTGGAGGCTGTTGCTGTGGAGGCTGCTGCGGCGGTGGCGGGTCCTGCGGAGCTCCGAAGCCGCCCTGCGGCGGCTGATGATTGGGCGGCTGGGTCACAGCTCGTTCCCCCCGTAGTCACTTCACTGATTTTTCGCCACCCGCGGTCAGAGCCTGTGTCATATCCCCGGCCGGATCAGCGCACGTCGTCTGGTGCGTGCGATCGCAAGGCGCCGGAAGGTCCTCGTAGCGGAGCTACTAGGGCCTTTCGGCAACGCGGCGAGCGTGCGTGCCAGGCGGCGTGCGCCCGGCCGGGGATATGACACAGGCTCTCAGTGCCCAGAGTGGTTCCCAGATGGCTCTTGGTGTTGTCAGACGGCTCTTTCTATCACTGCGACGCTCTCACGACCGGGGCCGGTCGCTCCCCTGTTCCCAAGGGAGGACCGGCCCGTAATGCGCCCGTTACGCTCCTTCACGCCCCCTTCACCGGACGTGCGCGCAGTCCGCCGTACGCCCGATGTGCCCCCACACATCCCTCGTACGCGTTATACGTCTTCCGCAAGTTCAAGCCACCGCATCTCCAACTCCTCACGCTCGCCGACCAGTTCGCGAAGCTCCGCGTCGAGCTCGGCGACCTTGGCGAAATCCGTGGCGTGTTCGGCGATGAGCGCGTGGAGCCTGCTCTCCTTCTCGGAGACCTTGTCCAACTGCCGCTCGATCCGCTGGAGTTCCTTCTTGGCGGCGCGGAGGTCGGCGGAGGGCTTCGCCGTGGCGGACTTCTCGGCGACCGGCACGGAGGCGGCCGCGGCCTCCTCCATCCGGTGGCGCCGCTCCAGGTACTCGTCGATCCCGCGCGGCAGCATCCGCAGCGTGGCGTCGCCGAGGAGCGCGTACACCCGGTCCGTCGTCCGCTCGACGAAGAACCGGTCGTGGGAGATCACCACCATCGAGCCGGGCCAGCCGTCGAGGACGTCCTCCAGCTGGGTGAGGGTCTCGATGTCGAGGTCGTTGGTGGGCTCGTCGAGGAAGAGGACGTTGGGTTCGTCCATGAGCAGCCGCAGCAGCTGCAACCGCCGCCGCTCACCACCGGACAGGTCCCCCACCGGCGTCCACTGCTTCTCCTTCGTGAACCCGAAGGTCTCGCAGAGCTGTCCGGCGGTCATCTCGCGCCCCTTGCCGAGGTCGACGCGCTCCCGGACCGCCTGCACGGCCTCCAGCACCCGCCAGGTGGGGTCGAGTTCGGCGACCTCCTGCGAGAGGTAGGCGAGCTTGACCGTCTTGCCGACGACGATCCGCCCGGCGGCGGGCTGCTGCTCACCCTCGCTGCGCGCCGCGTCCGCCAGGGCCCGCAGCAGTGAGGTCTTGCCGGCGCCGTTCACCCCCACCAGGCCGAAGCGGTCGCCGGGGCCGAGGTGCCAGGTCAGATGCTTGAGCAGCATCTTGGGCCCGGCCTGCACAGTCACGTCCTCCAGGTCGAAGACCGTCTTGCCGAGCCGGGAGCTCGCGAACTTCATCAGTTCACTGCTGTCGCGCGGCGGCGGTACGTCCTGGATCAGCTCGTTGGCGGCCTCGACGCGGAAGCGCGGCTTGGATGTACGGGCGGGGGCGCCGCGCCGCAGCCACGCCAGCTCCTTGCGGACGAGGTTCTGCCGCTTGGTCTCCTCGGTGGCGGCGATGCGCTCGCGTTCGGCGCGGGCGAAGACGTAGTCGGAGTAGCCGCCCTCGTACTCGTGCACCGTGCCCCGCTGTACGTCCCACATGCGGGTGCAGACCTGGTCGAGGAACCAGCGGTCGTGGGTGACGCAGACGAGGGCCGAGCGGCGCTCGCGGAGGTGGTTCGCCAGCCAGGCGATGCCTTCGACGTCGAGGTGGTTGGTGGGCTCGTCGAGGACGATGAGGTCCTGTTCGTCGATGAGCAGCTTGGCGAGGGCGATACGGCGGCGCTCACCGCCGGAGAGGGGGCCGATGACCGTGTCGAGCCCCTGCGGGAACCCGGGGAGGTCGAGGCCGCCGAACAGCCCGGTGAGTACGTCCCTGATCTTGGCGTTGCCCGCCCACTCGTGGTCCGCCATGTCCCGGATGACCTCGTGGCGGACGGTGGCCTCGGGGTCGAGGGAGTCGTGCTGGGTGAGGACGCCGAGGCGGAGGCCTCCGGAGTGGGTGACACGGCCGGTGTCGGCCTCCTCCAGCCTGGCCAGCATCCGGATCAGCGTCGTCTTGCCGTCCCCGTTGCGGCCGACGACTCCGATGCGGTCCCCTTCGGAGACGCCGAGCGAGACGCCGTCGAGGAGGGCACGAGTGCCGTACACCTTGCTGACGTTCTCGACATTGACCAGGTTGACGGCCATTTTTCTCCTGCACACGGGGATCGGTCAGCCTCCCAGCGTAGTCTGCGCCGGTCGCGACCGATCCCCGCAGGTCACCAGAGGTGGGTCACCGGAGACGGATCACCGGGTGCACGTCACCTCGCCGCCGCCACGCGGACCTCGGCGAGCAGGTCGTACATCGTCTGGCCGGGGCACTCGGTGGCCATCCAGTCACGGTGGCCGCTGATCGTCTCCACGTCCCTCTCGACGCCGTTGACCGGGTTCACGAAGGTCGTCTTCGCCTGCGGGTCCAGGCCCTTGACGCGCGTGATCACCCTGATCAGGCGAGTCAGGGAGGCCTTGGCGGCGTCCGTGGGGCCCTGCTCGGTCAGGGTACCGAGGAGGGCGATGCCGAGGTTGCCGGAGTTGAAGCCGCCGGTGTGGAAGCCGGTGACGACATTGCCGTCCTTGTCGAAGGCGGGCATGCCGTCGTCATCGGAGTAGCGGCCCTCGTAGACGTTGCCGGACTCGTCGATGAGGAAGTGGTAGCCGATGTCGCCCCAGTCGTTGGTGATCGCGTGGAAGTCGTAGATCGCCCGGACCGTCGCGGCGGGGTCGGGGTCGTCGTTCGGCGTGGCCGTGTGGTGCACGGTGATGCACTGCAGCGGGAAGTACTGCTCGGGCGAGTTGACGTCCCCGTTCTCCAGGAACCGCTTCGACTCGTCGGCGCCCCAGGCGGGACGGGAGAAATACCGCACGCCACGCACGCGCGTGGGCTCCGTCGGCACCCTGAAGGTGCGCTTCGGCCCGTCGGTGGTGTCGACCGCCCGGCAGCGCACGCCCGTCGCGCCGGCCGAGGCCTTCACCTCGAACGCCGTCGCGTCACCGGCCGCGACCAGCGCCGTACCGCCGTCCTCGACGGTGGCGCAGCCGACAGTCAGCGGCTGCCAGGTACCGGGGGACGCCTCGCCGTTCGCGAAGAGGACGTCGACGCCGTCCTGCGCGCCCTTCCAGCGGACGCCGACATAGGAGGCGGCGAAGGCGGTGGTGGCCTCGCCGGTGCCCTTGACCGTCTCGGCGCGGGTGGCGGGGAACTTCTCGGGCTTCGTGCCCTTGTCGGCATCGGCGGCCGGGGTGTTGTCGGCCGGGGCGTTGTCGGAGTCGTCGCCGGCGGCGAAGACGGTCGGGGTGAGAGCGGCACCGGCGGCCACGGCCGCTGCGCCGCCGAGCACGCCGCGGCGGGAGAAGCGCGACTTCCTGCGGTGGGAGGAGGTGGGGGTGGGGGTGGCGGGGGGTTCGGACACGGGAGTTGACCTTTGCCTTCCAGCGATTGCTTGAATCGTCAAGGGAGGCTAGTCGTCACACGCGCCACTTCCGTACTACCTTCGCAGTAATTTGTGTGAAGATCGGGCGAAGAATGTTTAGTTGCGGTCGCCGAGGATCACGGCGCCCGCCGCCGGGCCCGACGCCGTACGCACCGTCCGGCAGGTCCCGGAGGCCCGCAGCACCTCCGCCACCTTCCCCGCGGACTCCGCGTCCCGTGCGAGGAACGCCGTGGTCGGGCCCGAGCCGGAGACGAGCGCGGCGAGGGCACCCGCGGCGCGGCCCGTGGCCAAGGTGTCGGCGAGTTCGGGGAAGAGGGAGAGCGCGGCGGGCTGGAGGTCGTTGGAGACCGCGGCGGCGAGCGCGTCGGGGTCTCCCTCGGCCAGGGCGTCGAGGAGTTCCTCGGACGCGACGGGATCGGGGATGTCCGTACCCTCGCCGAGCCGGTCGAACTCCCGGAAGACGGCCGGGGTCGACAGCCCACGGCCGGCCATCGCGAAGACCCAGTGGAAGGTCCCGCCGACCTCCAGGGCCTCCAGCTTCTCACCGCGCCCGGTGCCCAGAGCGGCCCCGCCCACCAGGCTGAACGGCACGTCGCTGCCCAACTCGGCGCAGATGTCCAGCAGTTCCTCACGGGAGGCGCCCGTACCCCACAGCGCGTCGCAGGCGAGGAGGGCGCCCGCGCCGTCCGCGCTGCCGCCCGCCATACCGCCCGCGACAGGGATGTCCTTGGCGATGTGGAGGTGGACGGCGGGGTCGCCGATGCCGTACCGCTCGGCGAGCGCGAGGGCGGCGCGGGCGGCCAGGTTCGTACGGTCCAGGGGGACTTGGCCGGCCTCCGGCCCCTCACAGGTGACCCGCAGCTCGTCGGCCGGGGCCGCCGTGACCTCGTCGTACAGGCCGACGGCCAGAAACACGTTCGCCAGGTCGTGGAAGCCGTCGGGGCGGGCGGCGCCCACCGCGAGCTGCACGTTGACCTTGGCGGGGACGCGTACGGTCACACTCACGACGGCTCCTCGTTCTCCGCGGTCCGGGCTCCGTCGACCTGGTTCTCGGCGATCCGGTTCTCGACGACCCGGTTTTCAGCGATCCGGTTCTCGGCGATCCGGGCGAACTCCTCGACGGTCAGGGACTCCCCGCGCGCCTGCGGTGAGACCCCGGCCGCCACCAGCGCCGCCTCCGCCGCGGCCGCCGAACCCGCCCACCCGGCGAGGGCGGCCCGCAGGGTCTTACGCCGCTGGGCGAAGGCGGCGTCGACGACGGCGAAGACCTCGGCCTTGGAAGCGCTGGTCTTCAGGGGCTCGGCCCGCCGCACCAGCGCGACCAGCCCGCTGTCGACGTTCGGCGCGGGCCAGAAGACGTTGCGCCCGATCGATCCCGCCCGCTTGACCTCGGCGTACCAGTTGGCCTTCACGGACGGCACCCCGTACACCTTCGACCCGGGCGCGGCAGCCAGCCGGTCGGCGACCTCGGCCTGCACCATGACGAGGGTCCGCTCGATGCCGGGGAACGTGTCAAGCATGTGCAGGAGCACCGGGACGGCCACGTTGTAGGGGAGGTTGGCGACCAGCGCGGTGGGTGCCGGCCCCGGCAGTTCCCGTACGTGCATGGCGTCGGCGTGGACGAGCGCGAAGCGCTCCGCGCGCTCGGGCATGCGGGCGGCGACGGTCGCCGGGAGGGCCGCCGCGAGGACGTCGTCGATCTCGACGGCGGTGACCCGGTCCGCGACCTCCAGCAGGCCCAGCGTGAGCGATCCGAGGCCCGGTCCCACCTCCACGACCACGTCGTCGGGCCGGACCTCCGCGGTGCGCACGATTCGCCGTACGGTGTTGGCGTCGATCACGAAGTTCTGGCCGCGTTGTTTGGTGGGCCGTACGCCCAAGGCTGCCGCCAGCTTGCGGATGTCGGCGGGGCTCAGTAGGGCGTCGGGGTTGGGGCTGTTCACGGAGTAAGCCTAAGCGCCATGGGGTGGTGGGGTGTGTGACGGCTGCGGGTTCGATGTGGCTGGTCGCGCCCACGCGGCGGAGCCGCACATTGCCACGGCCCCGCGCCCCTTTCGGGGCGCGCCCCCGCTTATCCGTGCAGCCTCGCCCCGCAGTGCGGCCACGGACTCGCGCCCCGCTGCACGTACAGCTTCTTCGCGCGGAAGGTCTGTTCGGAGGCCGGGGCGTCCTGGGGGCGGCCTCGGCCGCCGAGGCGTTGCCAGGTCTGGGGGTCGAACTGGTAGAGGCCGCCGTAGGTGCCCGAGGGGTCCACGGCGTTGGGGCGGCCGCCGGATTCGCAGGCGGCGAGTCCGGACCAGTTGAGGTGGTCGGCGCCCTGGACGGAGGGCGGCCGGGGCTTGGTGCCGACCTTCACCACCTGGGTCCGGGGCTCGCGGACGACCTCCGACTTGGTCTTCCGGGGCTTCCGCTTGACGCCGTTGACCGTACGGACGGAGTACGTGGTCCGGCGGACACCCGGGCGTCCGGCGCGCTCGACGACCTCGGTGCCCCGGAAGAGGGAGGGGTCGTCGGTCCGCTGGACGTCGAAGGGGATCGACTCCTCGCGGATCTCCTTGGTGTCGGTGATCCGCAGGACGGTGACCGTCTGGCTGTCGCGCGGGAAGCTGTCCTGCGGGACGGACGTCCTGTCCTGCCCGTGCAGGGTGATCCCGGCCTCCTTGACGGCTTCCCCGACCGTCGCCGCGTTCGTACGGATCGTCCGCGTCCGCCCGTCCGCCATGATCGTGACGGTGCGTTCGGTGCGGACGTCCAGCGCGAGCCCCTCCCGCCCGATCCGCCGGGAGCGCGAGGCCGACACGTACGCCCCCTCCGCGCGCACCCCGAGCTGCTTGAGCGCCCCCTCCACCGTGCGTGCGGTCGTCCACACCTGGCGCCGCTGCCCGTCGAGGGTGAGCCGCACGGGGCGCCCGTACCGGACGGCGACCTCGTCGCCGCTGGCCAGCTCGGTGCCGGGCGCGGGCGCCACGACGTCGTGCGCGCCCACGTCGACGCCCTCGTCGGCGAGCAGCTCGGTCACGTCGTCCGCGAAGGTGTGCAGCGTGCGCGCCTTGCCCTCGACGGTCAGCTGGATCGCCTTGTCCTTGGCCACGAAGGCGGAGGTCCCGCCCGCGAGGAACGCCACGACCAGGGCCTGCGGCACGAGGCGGCGGAAGGGGGTGTGGAAGGGGTTGGGGCGGTCGGGGGTACGGCGACGGCGACCGGCGCGGCCGGGGGTACGGGGCTCCAGTGGGCGGGTCTCGTAGGCGGGCCGGTAGGTGTCCTCGGGGACACCATAGGGGAGGGTCTCGGCGCTGCTGTGGGGTTGGTGACGGTCAGGGCCGTCGTCGTACGACTGTGGAGAGGCAGGTCCATACGTCCCGTACTGCGATGTGCTCACGACGACACGCTCCAGCGCTCCAGCGCTCCAAAGGGTCCGGATCGGGCGACGAGAACTTAATGGAACGACCGTCACCCTCCAAAGCAACGCGATTACGCAGTGTCGCGACACGGGCCAGTACTCGGTCGTGTCAATCCCTCGGACGGCTCTGAGAGTGTTCCGAAGCCGTGATCCCTCAGTAATCGAACGCGCGGGCGGTGTTCGTCGCGATGGCCGTCGCCAGCGCGTCCTCGTCGATGCCCCGCACGGCGGCCATCGCGCGGACCGTGACCGGAATGAGATACGGGGCGTTGGGCCGTCCGCGGTACGGCGCCGGGGTGAGGAAGGGCGCGTCGGTCTCCACGAGGACGAGGTCCAGCGGGGCCACGGCGAGGGCGTCGCGGAGCGGCTGGGCGTTCTTGAAGGTGACGTTCCCGGCGAAGGACATGAAGTAGCCGTGCGCGGCGCACACTTCGGCCATCTCCGCGTCGCCGGAGTAGCAGTGGAAGACGGTCCGCTCGGGCGCGCCCTCCTCCTTCAACACCCGCAGCACGTCGGCGTGGGCGTCGCGGTCGTGGATGACCAGGGCCTTGCCGTGCCGCTTGGCGATCTCGATGTGCGCCCGGAAGGACCGCTCCTGTGCCTCCTTGCCCTCCGGCCCGGTGCGGAAGTAGTCGAGCCCGGTCTCGCCGACCGCCTTCACGTGCGCGAGGGCGGCGAGCCGGTCGATCTCGGCGAGGGCGGAGTCGAGGCCCGCGTCCCCGCCCGGCTCCCGCACCCCCTGCCGCGACCAGCCGTCCGGGTCCCCGTGCACGATCCGCGGCGCCTCGTTGGGGTGGAGCGCGACGGCCGCGTGGATGTTCTCGTACGCCGCCGCGGTGTCGGCGGCCCAACGGGAGCCGTTGACGTCACACCCGACCTGCACGACCGTCGTCACCCCGACCGACGCGGCCTTGGCGAGGCCCTCCTCCACCGTGCCGGACTGCATGTCGAGGTGGGTGTGCGAGTCGGCGACGGGGATGCGGAGGGGTTCGGGGAGCGGGGGCGCGGCGCTCTTGTCGGCGTTCGAGGGCATGCCCTGATCCTACGGAGCGGCGGCATGCCCCCGGCCGGGCGGTAGGCCGTCAGCTCGCCTTGCGGTGGAACGGGTGCAGCAGATCGGAGAGGTGCCAGTGGTGGTGTCCCCGGTGTCCCTGGCGTTCCTGGTGTTGTTCCTGGTGTTCCTCGGTCGCCGTCTCCTCACCGTGCCCGGAGGCCGGACGGGACCGCTGCCGCGGCATCGAGTCGCGCGCCGCCGACACCCGGCCCGGCCGCATGATCCGTACGACATGGCCGTCGCAGTTCTGGCAGGTCGGCCGGCTCAGCGGCGACGGCACGACCTGGCCGTCGGCCACGTACATCACGAACTCGCGCCCCTCGGCGTCGGTGTGGTGCTCGATCTCGTACGACTGCTCCCAGCCGTGTCCACAGCGCATACAGGCGAACGAATACGACTCGTGAACGACGGCCGTGGCGGTGGCCCGGTGGCCGGTCTGCTCGGCAGGCTCACTCATGCCGGCTCCTCTTGTCCGCTGATCACGGGGACGGGTACGCCCCCTCCGACCAGTGGACGCCTCCCCCCACGCGAAAGCACGAGACCTGCCGACTGTTGAACCCGATTTGGCTTCCGCTTGTGGCAACTCGCCTGCCTCAAGGCCTGGCCTTTGCCATGTGGCGCCACGCCTTTACCGACGCATGGGGGAGAGCCGCACCCCTAGAGGGGCGCGGGGCTGTATCGATGTGCGGCTCCGCCGCGTGGGCGCGACCAGCCACACACAACCCGCACCCACCAACAACACACACCACCCACCCCCTGCCCGGCGGGGTCGAAGGGGCGGCAGCCCCTGGGGATGGGACGGGTAGGGGCGGCGGGGGCGAACCCAATCCCGCCCCTACGCGGAGCGCTCCGCATTCTTGGCCGCAACCACCGCATCAAACACCACCCGCTTGGCCACCCCCACCTCGGCAGCCACCCCCGCGATCGCCTCCTTCCTCCGCTCCCCCGCCTCCTCCCGCACCCGAACCCTCCGCACCAACTCCCCCGCGTCCAACTCCCCGACCGCCTTCTCCGGAGCCCCCTCGACCACCACCGTGATCTCCCCCCGCACGCCCTCCCCGGCCCACTCGGCAAGCTCCCCCAGAGCCCCCCGCTTGACCTCCTCGTACGTCTTGGTCAACTCACGGCACACGGCGGCCCGCCGCTCCGCCCCGAACACCTCGGCCATCGCAGCCAACGTGTCATCGACCCGATGCGGGGCCTCGAAGTACACAAGCGTCCGCCGCTCCTCGGCCACCTCCCGCAGCCGCGACAACCGCTCCCCCGCCTTACGGGGCAGAAACCCCTCAAAACAGAACCGGTCGACAGGCAACCCGGACAACGCCAAAGCCGTAAGGACAGCTGACGGCCCCGGAACGGCCGTCACCCGAACCCCCTGCTCCACCGCCGCCGCGACCAGCCGATACCCCGGATCGGAAACCGACGGCATCCCCGCATCCGTAACCAACACCACACGCGCACCCCCCACCAACGCCTCCACCAGCTCAGGCGTACGCGCGGCCTCGTTCCCCTCGAAGTACGACACGACCCGCCCCCCGGGCTGGACGCCGAGCGCCTGGGTGAGCCGGCGGAGCCGCCGCGTGTCCTCGGCGGCGATGACATCGGCGCCGGTCAGCTCGTCGGCGAGCCGGGGCGGCGCGTCCGCGATGTCACCGATGGGTGTGCCTGCCAAAACAAGGATTCCTGTCACGTTTCCATCCTCGCAGTACCCATCCACGGGACTCCCACAGAGCAGTTCCCTACGATGGCGCGGTGACGAGTACCGCGTCCGAGACGGACACCCGGCAGAGCCAGGCCACCGAAGAACAGCGGCCGTCGTGGCAGCAGCGGCTGCGCCGGTTCGGATACACGGCACGGCCGAGAAGCGATGTCCGCGACCGGCTGGTGCCCCCGTACACCCGACCCAGCCCGCGCATCTGGGCTGCGCTCGGGCTGCGCGAAGAGCTTGCCGTACGACTGACGCGCTGGTCGGCGTGGGGCGGGCCGCTGCTCGTGACGCTGGTCGCCGGGCTGATGCGGTTCTGGAACCTGGGCAGCCCGAAGCGGGTGATATTCGACGAGACGTATTACGCCAAGGACGCCTGGGCCCTCATCCACCGCGGGTACGAGGTCAACTGGGCCAAGGACGCCAACGACCTGATCCTCAAGAACAACGGCGACGTGCCGATCCCGACGGACGCCTCGTACGTCGTCCACCCGCCGGTCGGCAAGTACGTGATCGGTCTGGGCGAGTGGCTGTTCGGTTTCACCCCGTTCGGCTGGCGCTTCATGACGGCGCTCCTCGGCACGCTCTCCGTCCTCATGCTCTGCCGCATCGGCCGCCGCCTGTTCCGCTCGACGTTCCTCGGCTGCCTCGCGGGCGCGCTGATGGCGGTCGACGGGCTCCACTTCGTGATGAGCCGCACGGCCCTGCTCGACCAGGTGCTGATGTTCTTCATCCTGGCCGCCTTCTGCTGTCTCGTCATCGACCGCGACAAGGCCCGCGAACGCCTGGCCGCGGCCCTCCCGCCGGACGCGGACGGCGTCGTACGCCCGAACGCGAAGATCGCCGAGACGACCGGCCTGGGCCGGCGCCCGTGGCGCTGGCTCGCCGGTCTCTGCCTCGGCCTGGCCATCGGAACCAAGTGGAACGGCCTCTACGTCCTGGCCGCGTTCTGCCTGATGGCGGTCCTCTGGGACGCCGGTTCCCGCAAGATGGCCGGCGCCCGGCGCCCGTACGCCACGGTCCTCAAGCGCGACACGGGCCTCGCCTTCATCGCCACCGTCCCGGTCGCCCTCGTCACCTACCTCGCCTCCTGGACCGGCTGGATCCTCTCCCCCGACGACGGCACCGGCGGCTACTTCCGCAACTGGGCCGCCACCGCCGGCCGGGGCGGCAGCTGGACCTTCCTGCCCGACTGGCTGCGCAGTCTGTGGCACTACGAGCACGAGGTCTACAAGTTCCACGTCGGCCTGTCGTCCCCCCACAACTACGAGTCCAACCCCTGGAGCTGGATCGTCGTGGGCCGCCCGGTCTCGTACTTCTACGAGTCCCCCTCCCCCGGCAAGGACGGCTGCCCCCCCGACACCGCCGAAAAATGCGCCCGCGAAGTCCTCGCCATCGGCACCCCCCTCCTCTGGTGGGCCGCCGCCTTCGCCCTCCTCTACGTCCTCTGGCGCTGGCTCTTCCGCCGCGACTGGCGCGCCGGCGCCATCGCCTGCGGCATCGCCGCCGGGTACCTCCCCTGGTTCATGTACCAGGAGCGCACGATCTTCTTCTTCTACGCCATCGTCTTCCTCCCGTTCCTGTGCCTGGCCGTGGCGATGATGATCGGCGCGATCCTGGGCCCACCCGGCTCAACGGAACGCCGCCGAGTGGTCGGCGCGGCGGGCGCGGGCGTCCTCGTACTCCTCATCGCCTGGAACTTCATCTACTTCTGGCCCCTGCACACGGGCACAGCGATCCCGATCGACGACTGGCGGGCGCGGATGTGGCTGGATACGTGGGTCTAGCTGAGCAGAATCATCGCGATGACCACGACGAACGCTCAGTCGTCGTGGTCATCGTTGGTCGTTGATGGTCGTCGCGGGTCGCCCTCGGACGGCCCGGAGACGGCCCCGGCTCACGGCGACGGCACCTTTACACTCCCCCGTTGAATCCACAGCGCGGTAGCGCCTGACCTGCAAAGAAACGGCCCACAGAGGACCCAAAACCGCATGATGCTGCTGTCGTGTGTCGATCACGTTGATACCGTGTCTACCAACTCTCTGGGGGGTGAGGGGATGGGGTGGGCAGTAGGACCCTTCGTCGCGGTACTCGCGGCACTGTCCGTATACGGAGGGGTGCGGCTCGTCCACGACGTACGCATGTGGCGCGCGATGCGCCAGTGGACCCCCTGGGAGCAACCTCCCGAAGAACTCCTCAAGGATGCCTATCGACAGGCCCTCCGCTCGGTCGATGACACCGCATGGTTGGCCGCCGAAGATGTCGTGACCGGCACCCTCTCAGCGCTGCAGTCACGTTGGGAGCTAGTCAGCCGTCGAACTCCGCCTGCGCATCGGCACGACAGGCAGAATCGCCAAGCAGTCGAGAAGCCTCGGTTCATCGGTCGAGCCACTACTCCGCCTGCGGCACTTGATCTGCTGGCTCAAGCCCGCGCTGGCCTCGATGAGGCCGCCACCCGTGCGGACCCCAATGAGCGCTATGCCACAGCCCATCTGGCAGCCTTGCGGGCTGCAGCGGCTGTGCTCGCCGCACGCGGACGCCCCGAGCCCTCCCCGGGCCAAGGGCGACCGCGAATCCGGTCCGCATGGGAGGTACTCCCTGAAATCGCCCCAGAACTGGCTGAGTGGAGCGCCCTGTTTGCGGCTGGCGCCCGTCGCAGAGCGCGCGCGGAGGCCGGGATCGCAGGGGCCGCGAGCCAGCGCGATGCTGACGATCTTCTTCGCGATACCGGGATGTTCCTCCGACTTGTAGAGCGGATCCTTCCACAGCTTCCGGCCGCTGACCTGCTGGAACTCAGCGAAAATCAGGACACTGGCGCCGCAGTACGGCACCTCTCTCACGGGTTCGATGAATTGTTCAAAGCTCTCGGGCCTCCACCCCCAGGACTCAACCAACGGCAATCGGTAGCAGGCGGCGGCGGGGGAACAGCGCGATGACGCGAGAAGCATCAGACACCCCGCAGCATGAACACACCGGCCTAGAAATCGCCATGCAATGGGCAGAGCTGCCCGCCGAACACTTGCAGGTGGCTCTCAAAGCGCTCGAACCTCAACTGCGGCGCGAACACGAGCTACGCATGGCCCAGCAGGCGGCCCTCCAACAACTGGAGCTCGAGAGCCTCCGCCTTCAGACCGGGAGAAGTCCGCCAGCAGGTCCCACGCGCTATTGATCACGGGCCTGATCGCCGGTTTCCTACTAAGCGCCGGCATGCTCGTGGGGGCTGTCATCGTCGGCATGGAAGGGCACGTGGGCCTCGCTTCTGTGCTCTCGGGGCCAAGCGTTCTGGCTTTGGCTTCTTTGTTCGTACTCCGCCGCTCTGATGTAACCCAGACGCGGGCGGTAGCCCGGGCCCAGGCTGCCACATCGCAGGCAGCCCAGGCCCCTCCCCCGTAGCCTTCAACAGAAGTTGTTCAGTTCATCTACTTCTGGCCGCTGCACACGGGCACGGCCATCCCGACGGTTGGCGGGCGCGGATGTGTCTGGATACGTGGGTGTAGCCGGGAAGATGAAGTCAAGCGGGCTGCAGACCGTGCCGTCGGCCCCGGACGCGGGCGACGTGGACGCTCTGCTGGACGGTGACCGACGGGTTCGGATGGGATGGCGAAGCGGTCGGTCCGGTTCGGTTGAGGGCGTTCGTCGGTTCGCCGGAGGATGTCTGCCACGGACTCTGAGTCTGGCTCTGCGGGAAGAACCGTCAGCGGACTGCTTGCCATGAAGCCGTAGGCTTCCCGGGATGATTGCGACCATCGTCCTCGACATCGGCGAGACCATCACCCACGACGACCGCTACTGGACTTCCTGGGCCGACTGGCTCGGCATCCCCCGTCACACCCTCTCTGCCCTCGTCGGCGCCGTCGTCGCTCAGGGCCGGGACAACGCCGATGCCGTGCGCCTCGCCAGACCTGGCGTCGACCTCGCCGCCGAGTACCGGGCACGAGAGGCCGCAGGCCGTGGCGAGATGCTCGACGAGACAGATCTCTACGACGACGTCCGCCCAACCCTGGCCGCGCTGCGCAAGCTCGGTATCCGCGTCGTCGTCGCCGGGAACCAGACCTCACGCGCGGGCGAACTGCTCCGCGACCTGGACCTGCCCGCGGACCTGATCGTGACGTCGGGCGAATGGGGTGTGGCCAAGCCGCAGCCGGAGTTCTTTGAGCGGGTACTGGAGGTGGCGCAGGCCGCGCCCAGCGAGACGGTGTACGTCGGCGACCATCCGGCCAACGACGTCTTCCCCGCGAAGGCGGCCGGGCTGCGGGCGGCGCATATCCGGCGTGGCCCATGGGGACACCTGTGGGCGGACGCCCCGGAGGTAGCGGCGGCAGCGGACTGGCGGGTCGACAGCCTCACCCAGCTCACGTCGATCATCGCGGGCTGACGCCAACGCGGCGGCCCTTCGAAGTCGCCGAGGACCGGCTGGGCCGTTCGCATACACGCTGTGCCTCGGTACGGGTACCGTCCGGAGCAGACGCACCGAACTGGAGCCCGTATGTCCGCACTGCCCGCTCACGGCGGGGTAGGCAGGCGTATCGCCTACTACCGCAGCGTCGGCCGCCCGAAGATGACGCAGCAGCAACTCGCCGACGCGGCCCGCGTCGCTCTCGGCACCGTCCGCAAGATCGAGCGC
Source organism: Streptomyces sp. NPDC002845 (assembly GCF_053591955.1). Classification (NCBI taxonomy): domain Bacteria; kingdom Bacillati; phylum Actinomycetota; class Actinomycetes; order Kitasatosporales; family Streptomycetaceae; genus Streptomyces; species Streptomyces sp. NPDC002845. The sequence continues at coordinate 63,334 of NZ_JBSFUU010000031.1, forward strand.
GGTGAGCGCGGCGTCACCGATGCCACCCTCGAAGCCATCGCGGCCGCCCTCGGCGTCGACCCGACCATGCTCCGCACCGACCGTAACCCCGCGCATACCGCCGTCCATGAGGCGCTACCCGCGCTGTCCGCCGCACTTGCCGCCTACGACATCCCGGAAGACGGCCCGGTCCGCTCCCTCCACGAACTTCGCGCAGCGGTGGCCGACGCTGTCCGCTGGCGCCTCGCCGCTCAGTACACACGCATAGCCCGTGAGCTTCCCGATCTGCTCACCGAACTGGCACGCGCCTACCACACAGCCCCTGCCCACGAGCAGCCCGTACTGGCTGAACTCCTGGTCAGGGCCTATCGCTCGGCGGACGCTGTCGCCTACAAGTTCGGTGCCCGCGACCTGTCCGCACGCCTGGTCGAGCTCATGCGGTGGGCCGTCCCCGAGACCGGAGACCCACTGCTCACCGCCGCCGTTGCCTACGTACGGACGGAGACGTTCTTCGCGGCTCGCGCCCATGCCGCCGGTCTTCGTGCCCTGGAACAGGCCCTCGACGCCGCACCTGCTCCCAATGCGGCACCTGAGACAGCGGCCAGGGGTGCTCTGCACATGCGGGCCGCGGTCATCGCCGGCCGGGCACGTGACGCCACTGCCGCCGAAACCCACCTCGACGAGGCTCGCGCCCTCGCGGACCAGGTACCCGAGGACGTCTACTGCGGTACCGCGTTCGGGCCCGACTCCGTCCGCATCCACGAGGTGTCCGTCGCGGTCAGCCTCGGAGACAATCACGTCGGACGTGCCCTCACACTCGCCCACGAGTGGAAGCCGCCTGCCGATCTGCCGGCCGAGCGGCGCTCAGGCTTCTACATCGAGCTGGCCCGCGCCCAGTTGTGGTCGGGGCTCGCAGACCACGCCTTCGACTCTCTGAGGATCGCGCGCCGGATTGCCCCACAGCACACCCGCGAGCACCCATGGGTCCGTGAGGACGCCGCCACGCTACGCCGGTTGAAGCGCGCCGAATCGGAGAGCCTCACGACCTTTGCGGAGTGGTGCGCGGCCACCTGAACGAAGCGCCGACTACCCCTTACTGGGGTACTTGTGGGCCTTGCCTACCCCCACCATCTGTTCCACGAGCAAGGACCAGCAGATGGGATCGGGGATGCCTGAGGCCGGACACCTGATGGCCGACGACAGCAACCGCGTGTTGCAGATCGTCACGTGTGGCTGCCGACGCGACATCGCAGCAGCGGGCGCCCCGGTAAGCATCACCTGAGCCTCCGCACAGCCTGAGGCACCACCGGCCACGGCCGAAGTACGTCCGAGACGAACACATCCACCTACCGGCAGACCCCGGCGACCGCCGGCACGGCCCCGGGGCGCGGCCGATCTGACAAGGAGATCGACAGTGCACCTTGTATCACAGCTACTCAATTGGGTGAGAGCGCTACTGCTCGGGCGAAGGTCCGCCATGGGTGGCCAGGGCGATGAGGCTCCGACAGCCGTACCGGAGTCATCCCGGCAAGCGCTTCGCCCTGCACCGGAGCGCTGGTCCGTGGCCCTCCAACAGTCGCGGCGACACGAAGCGCTTCACCTGTGGCCGCCCGCTGAACCGCCCACCAACGCGGACGACGCCAGCATCAATTCTCTTGTGCGTGCGTACGTGCCACCGCCAGAGGAGTGCAGCCGGCAGCTGTGCGCGTGTGTGGAGGAGGGCCGGTGACAACGCAGTACACGCCCTGTCTCGGCGACACCGTCGAGGACACCCAACGGCAGACGATCGGCAGGGTCATGGGCTTCGTCGGCCCTAACGTGCAGTTGCGACCGGTCGACGGTGGACGCGAATGGGACGCCCACCAGGACAGGCTCCGGCCCGTGCCCCTCACCGAGGCGCTCAGCGTGGGCGTGGCTGCGGCCAACGCCCGCTCCCGGGGTGAGCGCCCGTGACGGTGAACGCCTCCCTCCCAGTCGACACCGAGACGATGCTCGCCACCACGGCCCGTCTCCTCGACGAGAACTCCGAACTGCCCATCGCCGAGGAGCTGAACGACCTGGTCCTGCTGTACTGGGGCCATCTGATGCTGCTGATCCCCGAGGTGGAGAAGGCCGGTCTCGGGCTGGCCGAGGACGACACGGCCAGGCTCGGTGCCCACGCCGGGCTCACCGAGGCCCGCACCCGCCTGAGCCTCGAAGCGGGCCCGACGTTGCCCGCCCAGGTGGCCCACGCCCAGCGCCTGGCACGCTCGGTCGCCTGCCTCCTCGGGCATCTGGAGAACCTTGGCGGGGAACGCCTCTGAGCTTCCGCTCCGCCCGGGAAAGCCCCCGCAGGCTCAACCGCCCATCCGAAAAGGAGGAGTTATGCCGAGCAAGACCGACGGCAACGAGGAGGACCTGGTGAGCGAACCCACCGCCGTACCGTTCGGCCTGACCCGGATGCGGCCGTTCCCGGACGCCGTGGTTCTGGGGCCGGCCACGGTGGAGCTGGACCCGGAGACGCAGACCGGGCGATGGGTGGGGCCGGACGGGGTGGGCATCCCCGAGTTGGACCGCCACAAGAGGTCCGAGACGTCGAAGGAGACGAAGGCCAGGACCAGCCTGGACGGGAACCCTGACGAGGGCGAGGACCAGCAAGGGGACAGCGATTGATCTCGTCACCCGTCCTTGTCGTCACCCGGCTCGACGATGCGACCGCCGACGGAGTCATCGAGGAGCTGAACCGCCGGTCGGTCCCGGTCGTGCGACTCGACCCGGGCGACTTCCCGGCTGCCGTAACCGTTGCCGGGCTCGTGGAAAGCAATGTCGGCCTCGTCGGTGATGTGCGGACCACAACCCGGGTGGTGGGTCTCGACCAAGTGCGCTCGGTGTACTGGCGCCGCCCCAGCCCGTACGGCGCTCCCGAGGGGGTGGAGGGCCAGGACGCCCGCTGGTGTGTGGACCAAGCCCGGTATGGGCTGGGCGGCCTTCTCGCCGCTCTGCCGGGCGCGCACTACGTCAACCACCCCTGGCGCAACCGGGATGCGGAGTACAAGCCCGCGCAGCTCGCCGCTGCTGCCCGGAGCGGTCTGCACGTACCTCCGACACTCGTCACCAACGATCCGGAACGGGCCCGCCGGTTCGCGCGCGAGTACGGGCCGGTGGTCTACAAGCCACTGCGCAACACCGACTACGCCGACCACGACGGGCGCGGGCTAACGGTGTGGGTAGAGGAAGTAGAGCCCCATGTCCTCGGAACCAGGACCGGAGCCGGGGCCGGCGTCGCGCAGACCATGCACCTGTTCCAGCAGCGCGTGAACAAGACGGCCGACATCCGTCTCACCGCCGTCGGCGACCGTCTGTTGCCCGTACGCATCGACGGCTCGCCGGGCCTGGACTGGCGCCGCCACTACGACGACCTCACCTACACCCTGATCGACACCCCGCCCGACGTCGCCAAGGGCGTACGGACCTACCTGGACGCCTTCGGCCTCGCCTACGGCGCGTTCGACTTCGGACTCGGTCCGGACGGCCGCTGGTGGTGGTACGAGTGCAATCCGAACGGGCAGTACGCCTGGTTCCCCGACCCCATCACGAGCCGGATCACAGCAGCCATCGCCGACCAGCTCCAGCACCCCCGCCGGGACGCCCCATGACCAACACCGCCGCCCTCCGCCGAAACCTCGCCGACACGCTCGCCGCCCGAGGCCGGCTGACAGACCCCGCATGGCGAGCCGCTGTCGAGCAGGTTCCCCGTGAATTCTTCCTCGGCACGACGTTCTACCGGCCGCAGGGGACGCAGTGGGAACCCGTACACCGCGCAGATCTCGGCGAGGACGAGTGGCTGCGCCTGGTCTACGCCGACACCACCTGGGTCACGCAGGTCGACGGCATCGACGCCACCGATTCCCAAGGCCCGCGCGCAGGCCGCCCGACCTCCTCAAGCACCTTGCCCTCCCTCGTCATGAGGACGATCGAGATCGCCGGACTCCAGGACGGCGACAAGGTGCTGGAGATCGGTACCGGAACCGGCTACTCCACCGCGCTCCTGTCCCACCGCCTGGGCGACAAGAACGTCTACTCCATCGAGTACGACGAGCGCCTCGCAGCCCTCGCCGCCGACCGCCTCCGCACCGCGGGGTACTGCCCGAACCTCGTCACAGGCGACGGCCTCCAAGGCCACCGGGAAGGCGCCGAGTACGACGCGGTCATCGCCACCTGCTCCGTACGCAGCATCCCGCCCTCATGGCTGTTCCAGCTCCGCGACGGCGGCAGCATCACCACCACCGTCAGCGGCTGGATGCTCGCCTCCGGCATGATCCGCCTCACCCTCGACGACGAGGGAATCGCACACGGACGCTTCACCGGGGACCCCGTCTCGTACATGCTCGCCCGTCCCCACGAGCGACCTCCCCACCCCAGCTTCTTCCCGCACCCGGGCAAGACCCGCCCCACCCGGGTGAGTCCCGCCCTGCTCGACCAGTGGACCGGGCACTTCGTGGCACAACTCGCCGCACCCTCAGCCGAGTTGATGCGCACGGGCGATGACGTGATCCTCCTCGACACAGCCACCGGCTCGCAGGCCTGGACCGAATCCGGCGGAAGCGGCTGGACAGTCCACCAGAACGGACCACTGAACCTGTGGGATCAAGTCGAAGACGCACTGCTGACATGGCAGCAGGCGGGCGCACCCGACCAGACAACGTTCGGGATGACCGTCACGGACCTGGACCAGACCGTCTGGCTGAGGCATCCGGACGGACCGAGTTGGCGGCTGCCGACCTGACGGGTTCAACCGGCCGCCCGGTCCGCATGAGCACCAGCGAGGGGAGGGGCAGGGCAGACGCCCCCTCCCCTCGTGAGCAGCACTTCGGGTCAGGAGCCCGGGGTGCGGAGTTTGCGCCAGGTCTGGGGGCCCACGATGCCGTCGATCGCGATGCGCATGCGCTTCTGGAAGGCGACCACCGCGTTGTGGGTTTCGTTTCCGAAGATGCCGTCGACCGCGATGGCCGGACGGCCGTGCCAGGTGTTGTAGCTGTTGAGGAGGCACTGGGCCTCCTTGACGGTGTTGCCCGTGCTGCCCTTGCTGATCACGGCCGTGTTCCCCGTGTAGTACCAGCAGGTGCTGTCGGCGTGGGCGTTCTGGGCGCCGACGGTCGACTGGAGGGTGACCATGCCTCCGGTCAGGGCCAGTACGGCCGAGGCGCCCGCGAGGGCTTTGCGGAACTTCACGTTGTTTTCCTTCCGTGTTTCTCTTTTTTGTCGCAGATTCCGTGCTCTTCTCGCAGGTTCAGGTTTCAGCGGCGCAGCCAGGGCCAGGACTTCGGTCCCGGCCAGCCGTCCACGACGAGCCCGGCGCCGTGCTGCTGGTTGATCAGGCGCTGGTAGCGCTTCATGGCGTCCTGGGAGAGCGGACCGAAGTAGCCGTCGATGGAGCCCGTGTAGAAACCGGCGTCCTTGAGCAGGCACTGCGCCTCGATGCCCGCGGAGGTCACGGTGTTGGCGGAGGGTACGGCGGTCATTCCGCTGTACCAGCCGGCGTACCAGTAGCCGCCGCTCTTGGTGATGGCGCACCGGTACTCCGCCGCGGCGGCGGTGAGGGTGGAGGTGACGGTGCCGGTACGGGACTTGTCGGCGGTTGCGGCCTGCGCGGCAGCGGCCGGCTGCACGAGAGCGAGGGTCAGTCCGGCGGTGGCGGCGGCGACGGCGGCCAGGTGGGTACGGGTGATCACGATGAGAGGTGCTCCTCGGGAGATGCGGAGAGTGCGGAAAGCACGCAGAGCGCGGAGAGCGCGCGGGAAACGGCGGAACTGGGCGGATCAGCGCTTGCCGTAGCGCAGTTCCTGCCAGGTCTGCGGGCCGACGATCCCGTCGGAGGCCGATTCGCCGATGTAGTACCACTGGAACCACTTCACGGCGGACTCCGTGGCCGGTCCGAAGACGCCGTCCACGGCCAGGCGCTTGCCGCTCGTCTTCGGGTGGACGGTGGTCTCGTTGATGAGCGCCTGGATCTCCTTGACGTGGGCGCCGGTGCTGCCCCGCTCGGCCCACTTGGTCCCGGTGTGGTAACCGCAGTACAGGCCGACCGTGCTGACGCCCCGGCAGGTGTCGGCGGCCGGGGCCGCGAGCGCGCCCGGGGCGACGGTCAGGGCGCCGCCGACGAGGGCGGCGGTGGCCGCGAGCAGGGTCGCGGAGGTGCGTACGGACATGTGGGGCCCCGTTCAGGTGTGTTCATGAGGTGAAGATGATGTGGTCCGGCGCGGCGCCGCCAAGGAGGAAGGCGCCGCGGTGTGACAACCATTGCGGGGTGATCCGTCGTGTCGCCACACCCTGCGGTGGAGACGGGTACTCCTGAGATGTCCCAAGCTCTGACCTGCTGGGATGTCACATACGGGGGTGGCGCCCGGAGTTGCCGGGAGATCCTGGGACGGAACATCGGCCCACCGGAACCGCCGTTCGACAGCTGCGTGTCCTACGCGCGGGCGCCGGTTCGGCGAAGGGAGCTGTGGGGCATTTCGCGCATTGTGGAGCGTGGAATGCCCTGTGTGGCGCGGCAGAATCGGAGAGACCGGAAGAAGGGAACCTCGACTCAGTCATGGCGGCTTGGAAAGCATTGCCCGGCACACTCGATCCCCAAGGACGGCAACTCGTCGCGCAGCTCCGTTCACTCAAGGACCGATGCGGGCTCAGCCTCGCCGCCCTGGAACGGCGTACGACGTACAGCAGGTCTTCGTGGGAGCGCTATCTGAACGGCAAGAAGCTCCCGCCGCGAGAGGCCGTGAAGGAGTTGGCACTCCTCGCGGGCGGTGATGTCCATCGACTGCTGGCCATGCACTCGCTCGCCGAGGAGACCTGGTCCCGGGGCGCCCCGTCCCCCACGGAGCCGGCTGACCACGGGGAGGACGAAGCGAGGGACGGGGAAGGGGATAGGGAAGGGGAAGGGGAAGGGGATCGTGCGGAGGGGGCCGGTGAGGAGGGCGGAGTGGCAGCAGAGCGTCGCTCCTCGCGAGACCGTGCCCTTCCGTTTCGGCAGAGCCTCACGATCACCCTGCTGACGGCGGCGCTGACCGCCGCCGGGCTCATCCCGGCCCTGCACGCCTGGGGCGGGGACGACGAGACCGGTGACGGCTTCGTCCTTGAGCCGGGCCGCACGTACGGGTGCACGATCCACCGCCGGAACGGCACGCTCTACGCCGGCCACAGCCAGACCCAGGACGCCGTCCTGTTCCAGATCAAGGCGAGCTGGGACGTGGTGGAGGCCCAGTGCCTGCTGGAACAGCACGGCTACCCGGTGGGCGACATCGACGGCGCGTACGACGCCCGGACGGCCCGTGCCGTCAAGCGCTTCCAGGAGGATTCGCCCGAACTGGCCGTGGACGGACTCGTCGGGCCGCACACATGGAAGGTGCTGCGCCGATGACCCGCCAACCACCGCCGGAATGCCTTGAGTTGGCCCGCGAGTTGCAGGCGCTGCGCGATCGTGCGGGGCTCAGCCTGACCGCCCTCGCGCACCGGACGAGCGCCAGCAAGTCGTCCTGGCACCGCTACCTCAGGGGCACCAAACTCCCAACGCGGGAGCTGGTGCGCGAGCTGTGCGAACTCGCGCGGGAACAGCCCGGGCGGGTTCTCGCCCTGCACGAACGGGCGGAGGCGGCCCGCAGCGGCCCCGAGCCCCGGGACGGGGCGAGACGACCGGCCCCCGCCTCCGCGGCAACGGCCGGGGAGCCGGACACGGCTCGGGAGGCAGAGGCGGAACGGACGGGACAGGCGGAACGGACGGAACAGGCCGCGAAGCCCGGGAAGGAAACCGCACACAGCCCCGTGCCCACATCCACCGCCACGGCCGACGAAGCCGCTGCCGACGCGGGCCGAACCCGCGGCTCCGGCTCCTCTTGGGAGCACCCGACGCTGCGCCGCTGGTGGCGGCCCATCGCCGCCGGGGTGCTGCTGGGCTCGGCCGTCGCGGTCGGCGTGAACGCCGTCGAGCAGGCCATCGACAAGGCCCGCAGGACGGTGTCCCCGCCCGGTTGCCGAGGCGCAGGCTGCACGGGGAAGGACCCCGAGTCCCAGGGCTGCACCCATGCGGAGTACGAGCCGGTCAGCGTCGTCGAGCGCGGTTTCTCGGGCGGGGTGCGGATGGACATACGGCACAGCAAGGGCTGCGCCGCTTCCTGGGCCCGGATCTGGCTCGCCGATGTCGGCACCCGGATAGTGATCCGATCACCGGAGGGCGATGTCCAGGAGGCGTCCATACGGGACAGCTACGACGCCCAGGGATACGTCTACACCCCCATGATCGGCGGAGTGTCCGAAGGGGAGGTCGAGGCCTGCTTCTTCGCTCCCTCGGACGGCGACTCCCCGGGAGAAGAGAACCGGGACGGGAGCCCCACTCCCAGCCAGACGTCCAGTTCCGGACCGTCAGTCGCAGCGGGGGCCGACCCTCAGTGCTTCACCGCCCCGCGATAACCCCAGCACCGGCCCCAGGCCCAGGGGCCCAGCCGAGCGCCCGGAGCCTCAGCCCCCGACCGCCCGGAGCCTCAGCCACCCAGGGCCTCAGCCCCCGACCGCCAGCAACTCAGCCACAATCGGCCCCGCCGACTCGCTCCCGTGCCCGCCCCGCAGCACCACACCGGCGGCGGCCAGGTCGCCCTTCCAGGCGGTGAACCAGCCGTTGGGCTCCTTCTGGTTGTCGACCTCGGCGGAGCCGGTCTTGGCGCCGTAGTCGGGGCCGAGGCCGGCCATCGCCTCCGCCGCCGTACCGGCCGCGGCGGTGTACTGGAGGAGTTCGCGGAGCTGGTCGCGGACGGTGGTGGACATGGTGCGGGAGGCGGTCGCGAGGGTGCGGTTGTCGACCGTCGGAGACACGAGATAGGGCTGCTTGAAGACACCCGTCTTGGCCGTGGAGACGACCGAGGCCATGTTCAGGGGGTTCATGCGCACACCGCCCTGGCCGATGAGGGAGGCCGCCATGGGGGCGTCGCTCTGCACCGGGACCGAGCCGTCGAAGGACGAGACGCCGATGGCCCAGTTGTCGAGGCCGAGGCCGAAGACCTGCTGGGCCTGAAGGGTGAGGGAGTTGTCGTCGAGCTTCTCCGCCTGCGAGATGAACGCCGTGTTGCAGGAGCGGGCGAAGCTCGCCTTGAAGGTGCCGCCCTTGATCTCGAACTTGTCGTCGTTCTGGAACTTCCAGCCGCCGTACGACGAGAACTTGGGGCACGGGTGGACCTCGTTCGCCGAAGCGAGGCCCTTCTCGATGAGCATCGCCGAGGACACGATCTTCATGGTGGAACCGGGGGCCAGGGAGCCCTGGAAGGCGGCGTTGAAACCGTGGCTGGAGTTCGCGACGGCCAGGATCTCGCCGGTCGAGGGACGCATCACGACCACCGACGACCGCTCCTTCGCGGCCACCTGCTGCTCGGCGGCGGCCTGGAGGGTCGGGCTGAGCGTGGTCTCCAGGGTCCCCGGGGTGCCCTCGCGCAGCTCCAGGAGCGTCTTGTCCACAGCCTCCTCGGCCTCCTCCGATTTCCCCGATTCCTCCGAGGTCTCCGAGGTCTCCTTCCGTACGATCCTCAGTTCGATCCCCGCCTTGCCGCCCGCCTTCTCGCCGTACTTGTCCCGCAGGCCGTCCAGCACGAGTCCGATGGACGGGTACTCGGCGGTCGTCAGCTCGCCGCCGTCGCGGTCGAGGGCCTTGATCGGGGGCGTGCCCGCCTCGCCGGTCACCAGGCGGTCGCCCTCGCCGAGGTCGGGGTGGACGACGGAGGGCTGCCAGCCGACCAGCGGTTCGCCGTCCGACTTCCGCCGTACGACGGTCAGTTCACTGTCGTACGAGATCGGCTTGCTCGTCTTCTCGAACGTGACCGTGCCCTTCACGGAGAAGGTGAACCTGTCGCCCGCCCGCTTGCCCGGTGCGAGTGTCACGTCGGTGATGCGGGCGTCCTTGGTGAAACCGGTCAGCGCGGTCTTCGCAGCCGTCGCGTCGTCCGTGGCGGCGGCGGCCTTCGGGACGGAGCCGTTCTGCCAGGCGGTGAGGAAGGCGGTGGCGGCCGTGCGGACCTCGGTGGCCGAGAGCGGGCCGGTCTTCACGGCCTCGGCGTCGGCGGCCGTCGCCGACCGGTCCCCGGCGGCCGCGCCACCGCCGCCGAACAGGCTGTACGCGGCGAACGCCCCGCCGCCCACGACCACGGCGGCCAGCCCGCCCAGTACGACCGGGCGCCGCTTCCGCGCACGCCGCTCTTTCACACGCCTTCTCTTGCCCACGCTCCCGGCCCTCCGCTGGTCCCCGACGCCCCGCCCGCCTCGTCTGCCCCACTCGTCTCGACATTCAACGAGGACCACCACAGTAGAGTCCCGCACCGACAGGGGTGACGTCGCCCACCCCTGTCTTCACACCCCCGTCTTCACACTCCGCTCAGCCGCCCGCGCCCAGCACCGTCGCGACGATCGGGCCGGCCGCGTCGCCGCCGTGGCCGCCCTCCTCGGTCATGGCGGCGGCCGCCATGTCGTCGCGGTAGGCGGTGAACCAGCTGTTGGACGTGGCCTGCCCGTCGACCTCGGCGGAGCCGGTCTTGGCGCCGATGCTGCCGCCGAGCCCGGACATCGCTTCGGCGCCGGTGCCGCTGGTGGCGGTGCGGTTCATCATCTCGCGCAGCTGGGCGGCCGTACTCTTGGACAGGCCCTTGGCGGTGGCCAGTTCGCGGCCGTCGAGCTCCTGCGGGACGATGACCGGCTGCCGGAAACTGCCCGTCACGACGGTCGCCGTCACCGAGGCCATGTTCAGCGGGCTCATCTGGACCTGGCCCTGGCCGATCAGGTTGGCCGCGGTGTCCGGGCCGCCGGAGGCCGGAACCCGGCCGTCGAAGGACGGGATACCGGACTTCCAGTCGTTCCGGCCGAGGCCGAAGTTCTCCTCGGCCTCCTTCGTCAGCGCGTCGGGCCGGATCTCGTCCGCGAACTTGATGAACGCCGTGTTGCAGGAGCGGGCGAAGCTCTCCGAGAGGGTCGCGTTCGGGTTCGGGGTCATGCCCTCGATGTTGTGGAAGGTCTGGCCGTCCCACATCGCGTCGGGCGGGCAGGGCGCGGCTCCGGCCGACGAGGTGAGGCCCTTGTCGATGAGCATGGCCGCGCTGATGATCTTCATGGTGGAGCCGGGGGCGACCGTGCCGAGGAAGGCCGCGTTGAACCCGTCCTTACGGTTGTTCGCCACCGCCAGCACGTCACCCGTGCTCGGCTGCACCGCCACGACCGACGACTCGTCGAACTGCTTCACCGCCTTCTCCGCCGCCGCCTGCGCGGTCGCGCTCAGTGTGGTCCGCAGCTTGCCCGCCTCGCCCTTGTCGAGGGTCACGAGCGTCGTGTCGGCCCGGGTCTCGTCGGCCCGCCGGACCGCCAGCTCGATGCCCGGCGAACCGCCCGCGCTCTCGCCGTACTTCTGACGCAACGCGTCCAGGATCGGCCCGAGCGAGGGGTACTTCTCCTTCGTCAGGACGCGGTCGTCGCGGTCCAGCGCCTCGATCGGCGGCTCCGCCGCCTCACCGGTGACCAGCACGTCGTCCCGCCCCAGCTCGGGGTGGACGACCGACGCCTGCCAGTCGACCAGCGCCCGCCCGGTGGTCTTCCCCCGGACGACGGTCAGTTCACTGTCGTACGAGAGGGGCTTGCTCTTGCCCTCGTACGACACCGTGGCCTTGACGGAGAACGGAACAGTGCGGCCCGTGGGCTTGCCCGGCGTGATCTTCACGTCCGTGATGTACGCGGTCTCGCGGTAACCTGCCAGCAGGGCTCCGGCCACGCCCTCGTTGTCCGTGTACGAGGCCGCGGTGGGCGCGTCGCCCTCCTCCCAGGCCGCGAAGAACGCCTTGGTGGTCTCCTCGACCTCCTCCGCGCTCGGCGGCCCGGTCCTCTTCTCGGCCGGCACCCCCGCACCCGTACTCTCGTCCCCGGCGACCGCCGTCACGATGTTGTACGCGCCGTACCCGGCGCCCCCCACCATCACGGCGAACACCGAACCCACGACGGCGGCCTTTGCCCCCTTACGCATGCAGTAACTCCCTCCCCTGCTCTCCCCGCTGGTGCCCTCGCGGGCGGTTCCTGAACGTGTTCAGAAAGAAACGTGGCCGTGTCCACACTATGCGAGGGGAGGTGACGCATGTGACCGGAGTTCCCCGATTGTTAGACCGGGCAACGGCTCGCACGCCCGAGCACCCCTGCCGAAGCCTCCTGCCGAAGCCTCCTGCCGAGCGAGGAACACAAGCGCCCCGGCGCCGACGGGAACTCGACGGGAACCCAGTCGCATGGGTCGTACACGCACCGATACCGTGCCCCGCATGACGACGATCCCCGCCGAAGACTCCGGAGCCCACCCCCGGTTCGCCGAAGCCCTGCGGGAGTTGGGGCTGAATGAGCTGCACGGGCGGATCCGCCGGTTCCCGGAGGCGACGCGTACCGCGGCCGCCGACCGGTCGCTGCTCGGCCACGACACCGTGTGGGCGGCCGCGGGCACCCCGTACACCGTCTTCCCCATGGCCCCGAAGAGCCTGGTCGCCCACGCACGCGCCGCCCTCGTGGACGTACGTGAGCAGACCGCGTGAGCCCGCTCGTCGCCGCGGCGGTGCTGCTGGCCGCGGTCACGCATGCCGGGTGGAACGCGATCGCGCACCGGATCACTGACAAGCTGGTCGGCTTCACGCTGATCGCGGGCGGGGGGATGCTCATCGGACTGGCCGCCGTCCCCTTTGTGCCGGTTCCGGCGGGCGGGGCGTGGCCGTATCTGGTCGCGTCGACGGTGATCCACCTCGCGTACTTCGTCCTGCTCATGCACTCCTTCCGCCTGGGCGACTTCGGGCAGGCGTACCCGATCGCCCGTGGCACCGCGCCGCTGGTGGTGACGGTGCTGGCGGCGGTCTTCGCGCACGAGGTGCCGGACGGCTGGGCGGCGGCGGGCATCGGGGTGAGCTGTGCCGGGCTGACAGGGGTGGCGCTGTGGGGGCTGCGCGGGCACCGGCCCGACTGGGCGGCGATCGGGGCGGCGTTGGGTACGGGGGTGTCGATCGCCGCGTACACCGTGGTGGACGGTCTGGGCGTACGGGCCTCGGGGTCGGCCCTCGGTTACATCGCCTGGCTGATGGCGCTGGAGGGGCTGGCGCTGCCGGCGTACGCCGTGTACCGCTGGCGCGGGCTGACGGTGGAGACCCTGCGGCCCTTCGCGGCGCTCGGGCTGCTGGGCGCCGGGATGTCCGTGGCGGCGTACGGGCTGATCCTGTGGGCGCAGACACGGGCCGAGCTGGCGCCTGTGGCCGCGTTGCGGGAGTCGTCAGTCAAGCCTTGCTCATGCAGTAATAACTTGGCTGGTCAGAGCACCGGATGAGGTCATCACGCACATCCCGGCGTCGTCCCTCGCGGGGGCAGATCTGGATCGGTCGCCGCGCGAGGCCTCTCGCCGCTCCCGCGTCTGGGGTGGCTGAGCCCACGCGCGGCGTCCGGTCATGACCGGCGGCTCAGAGGAGCTTCCATTCCTGGTAGGGCCGGTCGTCGGCGCACGTCTGCTGGACCATGGCGGCCCCGTTGGCTTGGCTGCCTGCCGCGACCTCCAGGCACTTGCCGCTGTGGCGGGCGATCAGACTGAAGTAGCCGTTGGGCCGCTGGACGAGCCGCCATTGCTGGTTGGTCTTCTTGCTGTCGCACGTCCACTGGTGGACCGTCCCACCGTCCGCGATGCTCGCGCCCGCGACGTCCAGGCACTTGCCGCTGTGGTCGGCCCGGATGGCGTAGTAGCCGTCGGCGAGGAAGCCGTCGCCGAGGTCGGAGTCGCCAACTGCGACGAAGTTCCAGGTCTGGTTGTCGGGCGCGTCGTAGCACTCCCACTGCTGGACGAACGCCCCGTCAAGCTGATTCGCGTTCGCGACGTCCAGGCACTTGCCGCTGTGATTGGCCATCAGCTTCGCCCTGAACAACGGGGCGGGGGCCGCCGCCTTGGCGCTGTTGGCGGTCGCCGCCGGCGCGGCGGAGCTGGCGGCCAGCATCGTCCCGCTGACCGCCAGGGTGCACAGGCCGGCGGTGAGCACTCGTCTGGGTGCCTTCACGGTGATCTCCCTTGTCGAGGCCGCCCTTCTGAGTTGGGGCGACACCTCCACTTTTATACATTCAGTAACTGAAACTTAACGATACGTAGTCAATCAGGGATGCCTCGTGTCACCGCCCTAGGCACGGTCGTGGTCGTGTCCGGCGCGCGTTGGGTTGGTCACCCGTTGGCGTGCGCCGGTTGCCTGATCAGGCGCGTCGGGTGCGCGGACTGCGTGCGTCTTGCCGGGGCGCAGGTTCCACCCGCTTCATTCGGCGTCCGGGCTCCTGGCGACGCATCCGGGAACCGACGATGGGCGCGGGACTCAGGTGTCTATCCGGCTGTCATGCCCCGAGGGGTTCGGCAGACGAGCGGCGCTGTGTGCTGCGGTTTGCACCCCTGAGCCGAACCATCTCGTAGATCGACTCAAAAAAGGTTCTTAACCCAGTGTGAGCCATCGGATGCCCAGGCGGCTGACGCCCAACGCTTCCTCCCTGGTGATCGGCTCACGCCCCGTCGCCTTACGCAGGAAGCGAAGCTGACCCCAGCCCAGCTTCTCCAACGCCGCCGCCCCATCCGGGCCGCCGAGCAGAAGATCCTGCACCAAATCCGCGGCCTGGGAAGTCAGCCACGGCTCGCGCCCCAGAGCGTCGGCCAGGTCCAGGCCGTGCACGGCGACCTCAACCACCCGCGTCAGCAGGAACTCCGACAAGAGCATCGGATCGCCGTGCCGGGTGCGAACTACACGCCCTTCCGGCTCGGCCCGGCACAGTCGGTCCCCCCGCTGCCAGGTGGCATTGAAGTCCTCGGCAAGCGCAGCACCGCTGAGCTGCTCGGCCGCATGATCCTGGGCCAGAGCGATCCGAGCCGCGTTGGTCCGCGGAGCGAAACGGTCGTCGGGCCGGTAGTACTCCACTGCCGAGACCTCGGCACGGGTCGGCGCCGGTGCGGCCAGCATGCCCGGCAGCCAGGCAATCACCACCCTGACATGGGCCAGCAAGTCGCTCACTTTCCACGGTGCACACCGCGTCGGCAGACGCCACTCGGCCGCCGAGACCCCAGTCATCGCCCGCGCGAGCTGCCCAGCCTCAAGACGAAACGCTTCAACCACCCGCCCCTGGTCCATGCCGATCAAGCTATCCGACCAGAACTAGTGCAGCAGCAGATCTCAAACGCGCTGAGGGGCATGTCAGTCAAGCCTTGCTGATGCGGTAATAACTTCGCTGTTCAGGGGTGCTGACCCTTTGAGCGCGCGTTCCTCCGCCCGTCAGGTAACCAGTCGGTTGCCGAGTTCACTGCGTAGGTGGAGAACTCTGTGTCAGTGACGAGCCACGGGTGATCCGCCCAGTCCGATGCAGGACAGCCAGGAGGAGGCGGGCGCGTGTACGGACCAGGAGGTGTCCGCCAGTGCGTGCGCTGGGGTGGTGGCAAGGGGGGCGACCTGCTGGACTTGGCCCCATGGATACCACCGCTGCCGACCGTCCGTCGGCCACCTATGACCGCATCGGTCTCGGATACAGCGACATCCGACGTCCTGACCCCCGACTGCATGCCTTGATCGGCCAAGCGCTGGGAAATGTCCATACCGTCGTCAATGTCGGCGCCGGCACCGGTTCCTATGAGCCGGAGGACGCCCACGTGACAGCGGTCGATCCCTCTCAGGTCATGCTCGACCAACACCCTGGGACTAGGAAGGTGAAGGCCGGAGCCGAAGCCCTACCGTTCGCGGACGGCTCCTTCGACGCGGCCATGGCTATCATGACCGTCCACCACTGGCCTGACCTGCACCGGGGACTTGGCGAACTGCGCCGCGTCGCCCGCAGGCAGGTCGTCTTCACCTGGGACCCGACGCACCGGCCGGAGTTGTGGCTGCTTGAGGAGTACTTACCGGAGATCCGTGAGATGGACCATGCCCGTTTCACCCCCGTGACCGAGGTCGCCGACGCGCTCGACGCGCACACTATGACGCCCTTTCCCATCCCGCACGACTTCACCGACGGCTTCCAATGCGCCCACTGGCGCCGACCGGAGTGCTACCTCGACCCGGTCATCCGGCACGCCAGCTCCACCTTCGCCCAGCTACCGCCCTCCGTCGTAGAGCCGGCGATCGCCCGCCTCCGCGCCGACCTCGACTCCGGCGACTGGCACCGCCGCCACGCAGACCTGCTGGGTGAGCAGAGCATGGACTACGGATACCGCCTGCTCATCGCAGGCGGGTAGAGAAAGCTGTCCAGCAACATCACGTCGATCATCGTGAGTGCGGCGATCGGCGCGGTGTTCTTCAAGGAGCGGTTCGGCGCTCCGCGGATCGCGGCTGCGGGATTGCTGGTCGTGGGGATCGGGCTGATGTTGCGGGCGGGGTAGACGGTGGTGTTTTCGCTCGGGCCGGGCCGTTGATGCCTGTGGTGCCTGCGACGCCCGTGGTGCTTGCGACGCCCGTGATGCCTGCGATGCCGGACAGGTCGTGGGCCGTCACGCTGTTGCGGTCGGTGACCGAGCGGCCGAGGGCGTGGTGGGGCCAGAGGCCGCCGGCGACGCGGCGGCTGCGCTCGGCCCACTGGCGGGCCTCGGGGGCGCCGACCTTGTAGTGGTTGAGGGCGTAGCCGCCGGTGTGGATGCGCAGCAGGCAGAAGCCGCCGGGGTAGTCCTTGGCGGCGGTGACTTCCTGCAGGGTGACGTGCGGGGCCTGGGGCAGGACGGTCCGCTTGTTGCGGTGGGTGTGGCCCGCGTGGTGGAGGAAGACGCCCGGGGCGGCGGCGTAGGCGTCGAGGATGGCGCGGGCCTGGCGGCGGCTCAGGCGCTGGCCGCCGGCGACGGGGAAGAGGGAGTCCCGTACGGTCAGCGGGTGGTGGCCGAAGACGAGGGTGGGCTGCTCGCCGTCCTGCCCCCTCAACTGGTCCTGGAACCACGACAGTTGCTCGACGCCCATGCCGCCCGTGTCCCCGCCGTTGCCGTTCTTCTCATAGGTGTCGAGGCCGATGATCCGCAGGCCGCCGAGGTCGTGGGCGAAGAAGCCGGGGCCGTCGCCGCCGAGGAAGCTGTCGCGGAAGGCGTCGTCCTCGGGGCCGTGGGGGCGGTCGTGGTTTCCGCGTACGACGAAGTAGTCCCGTCCGTGGGTGCCGAAGCCGTCCAGGATGCGTCTGGCCTCGGCGAGGTCGTGCGCGGCGCCGCCCGCCGAGATGTCGCCCGCCGCGAGCAGCACGTCCGCGCCGCGCCGGTGGGCCTCCTCGACGAGGGCGCGGCTCATGATCTCCGGGTACGAGGCGAGGCCCGGCTCCTGCGACACTCCGCGCAGCAGCGGAATCCCGGCCACCCGGCCGGCGGTGGTCTCGCCGAGGTGCAGGTCGTTGCAGAGGGCGATGGAGAGGAGGTGGCGGCCCGGTGGGGGCTGGGGGGTGGTGAAGGAGTACGGGCCGCCGGGTGAGGCGAGGCCGAAGCGGTTGGTGCCCACCGCGTTGCCGCGTACCAGGTGGAGGGCGGTGGGCATGGCGAGGGCGCCTCGGGAACGGGCCTGGTAGTAGTACGTCTGGCCCGGCTCCAGGTCCGTGAGCTCTATGTGGTGGTGCGCGGTGGGGCCGTCCTCGGAGGTGGCCCTGCGGGTGAGGCGGGACGGGTGGGTGCCGTAGACGACCTCGCCCTCCGTGGGGGCGGGGAACATGTGGCCGAAGCCGTCGTTGGTGCCGGGTATCCCGGTGTGCCAGGTGATGACGGCCCGGTCTTCGGTGAGGGTGACCAGTTCCAGGTTGACGGCCGCCATGGCGTCGGGGTGGTCGTGGCGGTGGGGGGTGTGCGGGTGGAGGAGGGCGGAGGCCAGGCGGGCGCCGGAGCGGAGGATCTCGTACGGGGAGGGGAGGGCGGAGAGGGGAGGTGAGAAGCAGCAGCGCATGTGGGTGTGTGCCCCTGGGGAGTGGACGGCGGCGGTGTGCGGCGGCCTAACCAGTATGCATCGCGACATTTCCGTCCAGTCCTGGTGCGTTCGTGGGTGCGGGGGGCTGTGGGGAGGAGCACCCTGGAAGGAGAGGTACCGGAGGTGATCGTTATGACGTACACCACAGTGGGATGGCACATCGAGCTGGAGTTCGAGGAGGACGAGCACCGTACGCGGGCGGCTGCGCTTGTGCGGCTGCGTGACGGGAGTGAGGTGCGGGCGCACGGGTACGCGAGCCGGCATCACACGGATGCGAATCAGCCGAGGGTCGGTGAGGAGATCGCTGGGGCCCGCGCCCTCGATGAGCTGGCGATGAAGCTCCTCACCAAGGCGCACGACGAGATCGACGAGGCGTCCGGGAGGACATCGCATCCGATCGCGCTGTGACCTGACCGGGGTTGGGGGCCGGGGGGCCGGGGGCGGTGTGGGTTGGGTTTTCTCGCCCCCGCCGCCCCTACCCGGTGGGGCTCAGTCGGGAAGCCGGGCGATTGCCGCGCGTACCCCCCGTACCAACGCCTGCACCCTCGGATCCGCCGTAACACTCTTGCGGAAGCCGTTCGTCACGTACCCGAAGGCGATGCCCGACTCGGGGTCGGCGAAGCCGAGGGAGCCGCCTCGGCCGGGGTGGCCGAAGGAACCCGGGCCCAGCAGGGGCGAGGCGGGGCCGTGGAGCATGTGGCCGAGGCCGAAGCGGGTGTTGACGACCAGCACGCGGTCGGGGCCGGCGGAAGCCTCAGACCGGGCGAGTTCGACCGTCTCTGGAGTGAAGAGGCGTACACCACGCTCCACCTCACCCACCAGCGACGCGTAGAAGCGGGCCAGTCCCTCCGCCGTCGCGACGCCGTTGGAGGCGGGGAGGACGGCGGCGCGGTACGCGGGGTCGTTCTCGTCCGGCGGCGGCGTAATCGCGGCGAAGGCCCGGCGGGTCAGGGAGGAGGGGTCCGCGTACGCCTCCGACACCACCCGCTTCGGGCGTACCCTCAGCGCCCCCTGCGCCGCAGGCGCCTCCGTGGCGCCCACCCGGCCGACCCGCGACACCTCGGCGGGCGGCAGGCCGACCCACAGGTCGAGCCCCAGCGGCCCGGCGATCTCCTCCGCGATCCACTCGCCGATCCCCCGGCCACCGGTCACCCGGCGCACCAGCTCGCCGGTCAGCCAGCTGTACGTCTGCGCGTGGTAGCCGTGGTCCGTGCCCGGCTCCCAGGCGGGAGCCTGGGCGGCGACCGCCTCGGCGCCCACCACCGGGTCCGCCGCCTCCGCCGGAGTCAGCGGACGGTCCAGCACCGGGACGCCCGCGCGATGGGCGAGCAGGTGCCACACCAGCGTCCGTTCCTTGCCCGCCGCCTTGTACTCGGGCCAGTACTCCCCCACCGGCGCGTCCAGGTCCAGTTCCCCGCGCTGGTTCAGGAGCAGCAGTACGGCCGCCGCGACCCCCTTCGTCGCCGAGCGCACGATCTGCGCCGTGTTCCGCTCCCAGGCAGGCCCGCCGTCCACGTCCCGCGTCCCCGCCCACAGGTCGACCACCTTGCGGCCGTCCCGGTACACGACGACCGCCGCGCCCCGCTCGCCCCCGGTCTCGAAGTTCCGTACGAACGCGTCCTTGACCGGCTGAAAGCCCTCGGCCACCGACCCCTGCACGTCCACGTCCCTACGCCCTCCCACTCGCCTACGACAGTGGCTGCAACACGCACCAACCGCCTGCGATTCCCAGGGACCGACTGGCGCTAGGGGGTGTTTCGAAAGCCCCGCACAGCACCCACGGCGCCCGGCACGCACTCTCGCCGCACCAGCCGAAAGCCCAAGTACGTCCAGTACGAGGGCTTTCGTCCGGCGCGCCGAGAGCACGCACCGGACACCGCGGGCACCGCACAGGACTTTCGAAACACCCCCTAGCCCAGCAGGATCGTGACGTCGATATTGCCCCGGGTCGCGTTCGAGTACGGGCAGACATCGTGGGCCGCGTCGACCAGCCGGGACGCGATGTCCGGGTCGAGGACGGGGAGGGAGACGCTCAACGCGACCGCCAGCCCGTACCCCCGCTGCTTGTTCGGGCCGATGCCCACCTTCGCGGCGACCGTCGACCCGGTGAGGTCGTAGCCCTCACGGCGGCCGACGAGGACGAGGGCGTTGTGGAAGCACGAGCTGTAACCGGCGGCGAAGAGCTGCTCGGGGTTGGTGCCGTTCCCGTCGCCGCCCAGCTCGGGCGGCATCGCGACCTTCACCTCGATCTGGCCGTCCTGACTGGTGACGTAGCCGTCCCGGCCGCCGTGCGCGGTGGCCTCCGCCACGTACATGATCTTCGTCGGACGAGTATCAGGACGCGCGTCGGGATGCATGTCGGGATGCGTGTCGGAACGCGCATCAGGGCGCGTATCAGCACGCGCGTCGGGATGCGCGTCGGGGCGCATACCGGCACGGGTTTCGACAGCGGTGCCGTCAGTCATCGCGAGACCTCCCCCAGGGCGGGCAACACAAGAGTGCACAAGTACATCGTGCACAAGGTACTCGCCGGTAGGAGGACCCCTGATTACCAGGGGGTAGCAACCGCCGGTAACCGGAGGTCACCGATCCCCCGGTCCCCCCGACCCCCGACCCCCGACCCCCGACCGAAGGTCACCGCCCCCGCCCCGCCGCCTCCTCCGCCCGCTCCGCCAGCTCCCACAGTTCCGCTCGCAGCCGGGCCACATCGCCCCCGTGCAACCCGGTCGCGGCCAGCAGCTCCGCCGGTACGGCCGTCGCCCGCTCCCGCAGGGTCTCCCCGTGTCCGGTGACGGCGACGAGGACCGACCGCTCGTCGCTCGCCGACCGCTCACGCCGGACGAGCCCCGCCGACTCCAGCCGCTTCAGCAAGGGGGACACGGTGCCGTAGTCCAGCCGCAGGGCGCCCGCCAGGTCCTTGACCGTGGTCTCGCCCCGCTCCCACAGCACCAGCAGGACGAGGTACTGCGGGTAGGTGAGCCCGAGTTCGTCGAGGAGGGGGCGGTACGCGGCCGTCACCGCGCGCTGGGCGGCGTACAGCGCGAAGCACAGCTGCTCGTCCAGCAGCAGCGAGCCGTCGCTCACGTGGTCGTCCTCGTTCGTCACGCGCCCATTGTCGCGGAGCGCGGGTCGAAGCCGAAGGGCAGCTCCAGGCGGTGGGCGCGCATGAGGTCGTCGTTCGCCAGCAACTCCCCCGTCCTGCCGTCCGCCGCGATGACGCCCTCGCTGAGGATCAGCGAACGGGGGCACAGCTCCAGCGCGTACGGCAGGTCGTGCGTGACCATCAGCACGGTCACGTCCAACGACCGCAGGATGTCGGCCAGTTCGCGGCGGGAGGCCGGGTCCAGGTTGGAGGAGGGCTCGTCGAGGACCAGGATCTCCGGCTCCATCGCGAGCACGGTCGCCACGGCCACCCGCCTCCGCTGCCCGAAGGACAGGTGATGCGGAGGCCGGTCCTTGAACTCCGCCATCCCGACCCGCTCCAGCGCCCGGTCGACCCGCGCCTCCAGCTCCGCCCCCCGCAGCCCGGCCGCCGCGGGCCCGAAGGCCACGTCCTCCCGCACCGTCGGCATGAAGAGCTGGTCGTCGGGGTCCTGGAAGACGATCCCGACCCGCCTCCGGATCTCCGCCATGTGCCGCTTGCCCACCGGCAGCCCGGCCACGCGAACCGTCCCGGCGCCCCCGGTGAGGATGCCGTTGAGATGCAGCACGAGGGTCGTCTTCCCGGCACCGTTCGGCCCGAGCAGCGCCACCCGCTCACCACGCGCGATGCCGAAGTCGACGCCGAACAGGGCCTGGTGGCCGTCGGGGTAGGCGAAGGCCAGACCGGCCACTTCCAGCGAAGGGGACACAGAAGTCATCGCCGCCTACCCACCGGGTATGGTCGGCGCGTGCTGAGCGAGAGCCAAGCTGGCACTGCAGCTCCAATCTTTGAGCAACCGGGCTGGTTCCCACCCGGCTGGTGTTGATCGTGTAAGACTTGCCGGCTCGCTGAGCGGCCGAGCGACGTGAGCCAGGAATTCCCCTCGTTCGCGAGGGGGAGGGTTCAAAGGGTCCATCCCAGCAGACACACGACGAGGGCCGCGCCCGGGAGCGCCAGCGCGTACGACCACTGCGCCCGCGACGCGGTCACCTCGTCGATGACCGGCATGGCACCGGCGTACCCCCGGCTGATCATGGCCAGATGTACGCGCTCGCCCCGCTCGTAGGAGCGGATGAAGAGGGCGCCCGCCGACTTCGCGAGCACGCCCCAGTGCCGTACGCCCCGCGCCTCGAAGCCGCGGGACTCGCGTGCGATCCGCATGCGCCGCATCTCGTCGGTGATGACGTCGCCGTAGCGGATCATGAAGGAGGCGATCTGGACGAGGAGGGGCGGGAGCCTCAACCGCTGGAGGCCGAGCAGCAGTTCACGCAGTTCCGTAGTCGCGGCCAGCAGTACGGAGGCGGCGACGCCGAGCGTTCCCTTGGCGAGGACGTTCCAGGCGCCCCACAGCCCGCTCACGCTCAGCGACATCCCCAGCGCCTCCACCCGCTCGCCCTCCGCCACGAACGGCATGAGCACGGCGAAGGCGACGAACGGCACCTCGATGAGCAGCCGCTTGAGCAGGAAGCCGGCCGGTACGCGCGCCGCGTACGCCACCGTGCCCAGCAGCACGGCGTACAGCCCGAACGCCCACATCGCCTCCCTCGGCGTCGACACGACCACGACCACGAAGGCGAAGACGGCGGCGAGCTTGGTGTGCGGGGGCAGCGCGTGCACGGGCGAGTGCCCGTGGCGGTAGAGCTTGTGCGCGTGCCCGGCGCTCATGTCAGGCGTTCTCGGGCAGGGAGGCGGGGGACGGCGTCTCGTTCGTACGGCGCCTGCGTACGGCCCAGAAGACCCCCGTGCCCGCGACGACCGTGACCCCGACGCCGATCACGCCCGCGAGGCCGCCGGAGAGACGGCCGTCGGTGATGCCCTCGATGCCGTAGTCGGCGAGCGGGGAGTCGGCGATCGCGTGCTCCTCGGCCTTCTCGTCGATGCCCTGGTCGGCGGCGACCTTCTCCAGTCCGTCCGGGTCGGCGGAGGCGTAGAAGCTGACGAACCCGGCGAGGACGAGCGAGGCGGCCAGCCCGGCGATCCACACCTTGCGGCGGGAACGGGCGGCTACGGGAACGGCCTCGGGCTCGGGGGTCGGAGTGTCGACTAGTTCGCCGTTGACGCGCAGCTTGAGCCGCTGCCGAAGCCCCCTGGCCCCGTACACGAGGTCCGGCCGTACGGCGATGACGGCGCCGACCGTGAGCGCGGTGATCGTGGCCTCGCCGATGCCGATGAGGACGTGGACGCCGACCATCGCGGTCGCGACCTTGCCGATGGAGACGTCGGTGGTGCCGCCGATCGCGTAGATGAGCGTGAACGCGAGGGCGGCGGCCGGGACGGAGAGGAGGGCGGCGGCGAACGAGGCGACGGTGACGGAGCGGCGCGTGCGCGGCAGCAGCTTCACCAGCCCCCGGAAGACGGCGTACGCCACGACCGTCGTCACGATCGCCATGCAGGTGATGTTCACGCCGAGGGCGGTGAGGCCACCGTCGGCGAAGAGGATGCCCTGCATCAGCAGTACGACGGAGACGCACAGGACCCCTGTGTACGGCCCCACGAGTATCGCGGCCAGCGCACCCCCCAGCAGATGCCCGCTGGTCCCCGCCGCCACCGGGAAGTTCAGCATCTGCACGGCGAAGATGAACGCGGCGACCAGACCGGCGAGCGGCGCCGCCCGCTCGTCCAGTTCCCGCCGGGCGCCGCGCAGGCTCACGGCCACGGCACCGGCCGCGACGACTCCGGCGACCACCGAGACAGGGGCGTTGATGAATCCGTCAGGAACATGCACCGTTCGATGATACGGGCTTATTGCAATACTCTCGCAAGAGCATCCGCTATCTAATAACGGTGTGCCTAATAACCGGAGGCGGTCACAGGGCGCGCGCCGCAGGCCGCACAGGGCGGGGCCAGGGGCACGCGAGGAGCGCGTAGCCGAAAATATGCGACATTGGACAGATAGCGGATTCGTGGATTCAGCTTCTGCTCAGGTTAGGTTAGGTTACGCAGCGTGAGGAGCCCGTCCGATGTCTGTCGTCGTCGAACAGTACGCACGCGCCCACGTCGTGACGGACTCCCCGGAGGCCCCCGACACCGTCCCGGTCATCCTGCGCTACTACCCCGAGACCGACCCCCGCTCCGTCCACGTCGACCTGCCCGACCACCACGACTGGGCGTTCTCCCGCGAACTCCTCGAACGGGGGTTGCGCCAGCCGACCGGCACGGGAGAGGTCCGGATATGGCCCTGCGGGCGAGTACAGGCCGTGGTCGAGCTGCACTCGCCGCAGGGCGTGGAGGTCATCCAGTTCGACTCGAAGACGCTGATCCGGTTTCTGCGGCGGACGTATCTGGCGGGGACGCCGGTACCGCGCTGACCTGGGTGAATCGCGGGTAGGTCAGGCGGTCGGTGACGCCCAGGCGGCGTGCCAGGTGGCCGGGCCTACGACACCGTCAACGGTCAGGCCCCGCTCTTCCTGAAAGGCCAGGCAGGCTTCCCGGGATCGCCTGTCGTAGGCGCCGTTGACCGGGACGTCGAAGCCGCGCTCCCGCATCCGCCGCTGCCAGACGCGTACGCCGGGGTGCTCTGTCCTCGGCGGCCAGGTGAACAGCACTCCGGGCCAGTCCGGGGCGGCGGCCGGGTCCGGGGCGCTGAGGGCGGCGGCCGTGGCCAGCGGGGCGCTGCGGGCGGCGGCCGTGGCCAGCGGTGCGGTCCAGGCCGCGTTCCAGGTCTCCTCGCCCACGACACCGTCGACGCTCAGACCCTTCTCCTGCTGGAAGGCGAGGCAGACGCGCCGGGACTGCTCGCCGTAGGCGCCGTCCACGGTGATGTTCCAGCCCCGGTCCGCCATCCGCTGCTGCCAGGTGCGGGCGCTGGAGTGCACCGTCACCGGCGGGTAGTGGAGGAGTACGCCGGGGAACGGCGGGACGCCCGGCTGCGGCGGATTCGTGGGACCGCCGCCGGACGAGCCCGGCTCCATGGCGGACATGTGGTTGCCCAGCCTGCCGGGGCACTCCGTGGCGAGGAACGCCTTGTGCCCCTTGATGTCGGCCGCCGCGCCGCCCACGCTGCGCAGGCGGGCGATCGAGGTACGGAAGCCGTCGATAAGGTCGTCCGTGACGGTGTCGTACGACGCCGATGTTCCGCCGACGAGGCCGCACACCGCGTAGTAACGGTCGTTGGAGTCGTTCGTGCCGTTCGCGGCGGTCCTGATGCCCACGCCGCGTCCCTCGTAGACGGAGCCGTGGACGCACACCAGGTAGGTGTAGGCGATGTCGTCCCAGCGGTTGGTGTCCATGTGGTGGTTCTGGATGCCGCGTACCTGTGCGGCACAGCCGGAGTGGCTGCCAGCCGCGAAGCGGACGTCCCCGGTGTGGTGGACGGCGACTCCGCCTCGTGCCGGGTCGATGTCCGTGGAGCGCTGCTTGGGGGCACGGGCACCCCACTGGGCGCGGGTGACGAAGGTCGCCATCAGCCCCTCCCTCCGGCGGCTCGGGCGGCTCGGGCGACTCCGGCGGGCAGGCCGCATTCGGCGCTGGCGTTGAGGGGTTCCCGGGACACCCCGTCGGCGTGGTCGGCGGCCGACACGCGTGGTATTCGGGCGTCGGGGTGGTCCGGGCTGGTCACCACCGGCAGTTCGGCGGGGCCGGTGGTGGAGCCGGTGGCGTGGGCGGGTCCCGAGCAGATGACGGGCAGGGCCGCCGCACCGGCGACGGCGAACGCCGCTCTGCCGGACAGCCCCAGGAACCCCCGGCGCGTGGTGTGGTCGATCAACTCTCCCCCTGGCGAGTCATTGAAGTCACTGAGATCACTGAGGCCTCTGAGGTCACTGAAGTCCGTGGAGACAGTAGTCAGTTGGGCCGCTTGCGGAGCTCGGCCCAGGTCTTGGGGCCGACGATGCCGTCCGGCTCCAGTGCGAAGATCCACTGGAAGTACACCACGGCGCTCCTGGTCTCGGAACCGAAGATCCCGTCGACAGCCAGGCCCGGCGTGCCTCCCCTGCCGATCTTCCTGAGGATGCACTGGATTTCCCGGACGTGGTTGCCGGTGCTGCCCGACTGGGCCGTCGCACTACCGCTGTAGTAGCCGCAACTGGCGGCGGCAGCAGGCGGGGCGGTGACCGTCTGGAACGTGACGGCGCCGCCCACCAGAGTGAGCAGTGCGGCGCCGGACGCGAGTGACTTGCGGATGTTCATGGGGTTCCCCCTTGCTCGGCTGGCCGGTGATCAGGTTGCCGGAGTGGGTCCGCGTCCCACCAGCCGATGGGATGAACATGAGACGGTGTGGGAAGAGAGACCCACGCTGACCTGCGACTGAGCCGGTACGAGGGGACGCGGCGCGACCCCGTCGCGAGATGACCGACACGAGATGAACCGCCGGGATCGCAGGTTGCCGCGCCGGGTCACGGGCTGCCCGGTGTGCCCGAGGCGCCGGCACCGGCCAGCGCAGTCTTCCGGCCAGCGACGCCCCGCCCCTGCACCGCCCCGGATCTGTGAGCAGGGGGCGGCGGCTCGTGGGCGGGGCAGCCGGGCGGGGCCATTCCCCCAGAGGCTCTTTCCCGGGGTATGCAGCGCTCAGCACTTGGGATGACGCATCGCTTGGGTAAATCCCTTCACCGCAAGCCAAACTGACTGGCACTCATCGGAATCAGGTGCCCAGGCAATCGCCGAGCTCTTCCGACCACCACCGACGCCCCCCATCCGCCTGCCTCCCACTGAGAATTCCCGACTTCGGCATCGACCCGCCCGAGGGCCGGACGCTACTCGCGAGGGCCTGACGCCACTGGAGGTGAGGGCGGCCGGGCCGTGGTGGCGGCCCCGCCCACGCGGGCCTCGAAGCACTCCCGTTCGCCGTCGGCCGACGCGGGCCGGAAGCAGGCCCGGACGGTGCTGCCGGGACGGACTTCGGTCATCTCGGTATAGATGAAGGTCGCCGCATCGTCCTTGTTCCTGATGCGCACGCCGTGGGTCGGGCCGCCTGCCGTGACGTCCAACCGGTCACCGATCTCGGTCCACCAGGTCCGGGCCCAGCTCGCACCGCACTTCTTGCTGTAGCGCAGCTCGACGTGGGCGCCGGTGGCCGTACGGTACGAGGCGAGGGTCTCGGGGCCGAGGCCGCAGATCAGCCGCATCGGGTCCCGGCCCTCGCAGGCGGCTCCGTGGCATTGGGGAGCGAGGGAGAACGGCACGGAGGCCGGCAGCGGTTCGCCCTCCTGAGCCTCCGAGTCCGGCAGCAGGAAGAACAGCAGGGCCGCAGCACCACCGACGATCACGGTGTACGCCGACGCCAGCACCACCAGGAGCCTGCCCCTGCCAAGTCGCCGCCGCCCGCTCCCGGCGGGTGGCGGCTCCTGGGGATGTGGCCGCGGCGACTCGTCCGCAGGAGGGGCGGGTGCGGGTGCAGGGGCGGGCGCGGGTGCAGGGGCGGGCGCGGGGGCCGCCGCGCGTCCGCTCCACTGCGACTCGGCGATCTCCCACAGGGCCAGCAGCCGCCCGTCCGGTTCGTTCGCGAGCCGGCACAGTTCCCGCACGGCCTGGCGGGGAGGCAGGCTCTTGCCGTTGAGGTAACGCTCCCACGACGACTTGCTGTACGCCGTCTGCTCCGCCAGCGCCGCCAGGCTCAGCCCCGCACCGGCCCGCAGCTCCCGCAGCGCCGCGACCAGCCGGGTGTGTTCCGCGGTCACTTCGGATCCGCCTCCCGCAGGGCCTGCCAGGTGGGCGGGTCGACGACTCCGTTCACAATCAGCCCGCTGCGCTTCTGCATGCGCACGACCGCTCGCCGCGTCTTCGGGCCGAAGACGCCGTCGATCTCTCCTGGCGCAGTGCCCGCCCGGCGCAGCAGGCACTGCACCTCGGCCACTTCGAGCCCCACGTGGGTGTTGGACAGGAGGATGTTGGTGGTCCGGCTCAGGCCCGCGTACCAGCGGCCGTCACGCCGCTCCAGCCGGCAGGTGTAGATGACCGGCACCGTGGACGCCGACACGGTGGCCAGGGCCGTCGCGACAGCATCGCTGCGGTCGCGCGCGAGCTGGGCACGGGCCTCGGTGAGCCGCACGGCCAGCACGAGCGCCGCGGAGACGGACAGCACCGTGACCACGGCTCCCGCCATGACCGCGATACGCAGGTGACGCCCGTACGGCTGCTGCTCCGCGGGGGTGTGTACCAGCGCCGCGGAGAGGTCCTCGGGAGCGTCGGGGGCGTCGGTGGTGACCTCCCGTCCCTCCGCCCAGCGTTGGGCGGCGATCTCGTGCATCACCAGCAGCCGGGCCGGATCGTCACCGCCGACGCGGGCCATCGCCTCGACCGCCTCCCGCGGCGGCAGAGACCTGCCGTTCAGATAGCGCTGCCACGACTTCGTGCTGTACCCGGTCCTCGCGGCCAGTCGACGCGTGCTCAGTTCGCTGCGGTCCTTCAGCCTGCGCAGCCGCACGATCAGCTGGTGGACGTGTGGATGTAGTTCTGCGGGCAGTGCCTTCCAGCGCGACATGCTTCCCCCACTCGCGTTCGGGACCGCAGGCCCGGCCCCCGTGTCCCGGTCTCATTCTGCATCAGCCGTCACGGGGATCACAGAACGGGCACCCCGCTCGGCGCAGCCCCGCCCTGGCGCGGAACCAGCCATCCCCTCTCGTCGCAGTCCCGCCGCAGGGACTCGACGGGCGACATCTGCGCAGGTCAGCGCGCGGGACGTCTCGGGACGAGGTCACTTCCGCGGCAGTTGTGGCCGAAGATCGCGCCGAACCCGCAGTCTCGTTGCGGAGCCGGCCGGTGCGGTCGGCTCCGGCAAACGCACGCCAATGGGGAAAGGAACACAATGAACTTCGGTACGACCCGGACCCGCCTCGCAGCCGCCGTCACCGCCGCCGTCGCGACGGGCGCGCTGGCCGTGAGCGCCTCGCCCGCCGCGGCCACCTCCTCCCAGGGGTACTTCACCGGTTACGGCACCACGTGGACGGACGACTGGAGCAACGAGGGAACCCTGTCGACCGGCAGCTACAAGTACTCCAACGCCACCTGCCTGTGGCAGAAGATTCTCTGGGCCGAGGGCGCGACGGAGTCCAACGGCACCGACTACGACTACGCGGACATCGACGGCGTCTTCGGCCCCAACACCAAGTACGCCACCAAGAAGCTGCAGAGTCGCTGGGGCCTGGACGACGACGGACTGGTCGGCCCCCTGACGCTCGGCAGGGCGGACAACAAGCTGCGGTACAGCTCGGGCAGCGCATCCTCCGGGACGCTCACCCTCCGGTATGACGGCGCGCGCTACGACTTCACCGTGAAGCGCTTCGACAACAACCGGTACGGGTTCATCCAGGACGGTGGCACGCGTATCGCGGGCTACAACTACCGCACCTGCAACTGACCACACGTCCTCCCGGGGGCCGTCGGCCGGCAACTGGGCGAACGACGCCGAAGCCATCGAGATCTGGGGCGACCCCGACGACGGCAGCCCGGTGATCCGGACGGAACCACCTGGCTACTAGGGCGTGTTTCGAAAGTCCCGTCTGGCTCGCGGCGTCTGGCACGGCACGTCGCCGCGTTGTCGGGATCGCCCGCGTACGCCCAGTACGCGGGCGACCCTCCGCCTTGCGACACACCGCACCAGACGCCGCGAGCCCCGCCCTCCGGGCGGACGACGTTACTTTCGAACACGCCCCAGTCCCGTCCTTCGCCACAAAGCTGGGCCCTGGCAGCGATCCTTGCCATCGCGATGACCCGTCAGGGGCCGCAGGCGGCACTCGATGAACGACAAGCACTCCAAGCCCTGGTCGGCCCACTCGGCTCGGCGTGCCACAACAAAAGCAATAGGGGGAATCATGTCTCTTCGCAGCCGACTCACGCGCCGCGCGCAGGTCACTCTCATAGGCGTCGCCGCCGGAGGTGTCGCGGCCGCAATCGCCGTCGTACCGTCGCAAGCCAACAGCGACTCCTTGGAGCTGGCGACGGTCGCCGCCCAGAACGTCACCCAGGTCAGCGAGCTGTCGACCACGGCCACGCTCTCGCCCGACACGATGATCAACCGGGCCCGTACCTGGCTCACGGCCAACAACGGAGCCCCGGTCCCCTACAGCATGGAGCGCACTTGGAAGGACGGCTACCGCCAGGACTGCTCCGGCTATGTCTCCATGGCGCTCGGGCTGGGAAAGCCCGGCCTGAACACCGTCGGGCTGGCCGACTCACGAAACGGCGTCACCACACGGCTCAGCAGCATGAGTCAGCTCAAGAAGGGCGACCTGCTGATCGACTACAGCACCACTGACGGCGATTTCCGTCACGTAGTGATCTTCGAGAAGTGGGCCAACGCATCGCACAGCGCCTACTGGGCGTACGAACAGCGCGGTACGTACGGCACGACCCACCGGCAGCTCAAGTACGGGATCGGCAGTGACAACTACGACCCCTTCCGCCCGGTCAAGCTGGGTGATGGCGGTGGCGGCGGGCAGCTCCCGTCCCCGAGTGTCTCCTGGCCGATCCTCCAGAGCGGTTCCAAGGGTGCGGACGTGCGGTCCGCCCAGCGGCTGCTGACCGCGCGAGGTCACACGGCCGAGGCCGACGGCATCTTCGGCCCGAAGACCCGCTCCGCGGTGATCCAGTTCCAGAAGTCCCGGTCCCTGGCCGCTGACGGCGTCATCGGCCCGAACACTTGGTCCAAGCTGATCAAGACGGTGCAGAACGGCTCGTCCGGCCAGGCGGTGAAGGCAGCGCAGACACAGCTGAACGTCTACGGCTACGGCCTCGCGGTCGACGGCAAGTTCGGCCCGAAGACGAAGTCGGCGGCAGTCGCCTTCCAGAAGAAGCACCACTTGCAGGTCGACGGCGTCATCGGCCCGCAGACCTGGCGCACCCTGCTCGGCACCCGCTGACGCGAGCGGTCCCGGCGGCCGGCCGACGGCTCCTTCCCACTGCGCC
Source organism: Streptomyces sp. NPDC002845 (assembly GCF_053591955.1). Classification (NCBI taxonomy): domain Bacteria; kingdom Bacillati; phylum Actinomycetota; class Actinomycetes; order Kitasatosporales; family Streptomycetaceae; genus Streptomyces; species Streptomyces sp. NPDC002845. The sequence continues at coordinate 94,240 of NZ_JBSFUU010000031.1, forward strand.
CGCAGCGGGAAGGAGCCGCCCCTGCACGGGCCCGGATCCGTGAGCAGGGTGAGGCGGCTCGTGGGCGGGGGGAGCCGGGCGGCCAGTCCCCCAGAGGGTCTTTCCCGTGGTACGCAGCGCTCAGCACTTGGGATGGCACATTGCTTGGGTAAATCCCTTTACTGCAAACCGAACTGAATAACACTCATCGAAAGAAGACGCCCAGGTAATCAATTTTTTGTGACTGAAATCACATTGCAAACAGGTCGATGAATTGCCCATCATGCACACTTCTCTACCTCTATTTGATCTTTTCTCTCTGGATATCTTCCGGCTCACCTGATCTTGGCGATCGGGAGATATGGAGTCCAGAATGAGCAGATCATTGCTCCCCTCAGGGGGCGGGATCGGGGACGTCCCGAGTGCGAGACGTCGCGATCGCACAGCCTTCTTCCTCAAACGCCGCTTGAAGTTGACAGCCGGTGCTGTGGCCCTGCTGCTGGCCGGCGAGGCCGCGATAACCGTGGCGACGTCGGGGCAGGCGGTGGCGTTGCCGTCGCGGACGACGACTGCCGAGTCGCCACCTGCGCTCGGTCCTGCTGAGGCTGAGGATGAGGCGTCGGCGATGTTGATGGCCCGGCTGCAGGACCGGCGGATCGAGATCCTGAGCGCGCGCACGGAGGATTCGACCAGCTGGGCGAATCCGGACGGGACGGTGACCACGGAGGCGTTCGCCGGGCCGGTCCGGGTACGCCAGAACGGGGCGTGGAAGGACATCGACACGTCGTTGTCCGACACGGGCCCTGCCCTGCAACCGCGTGCCGCGATCGCCGATGTCCGGGTCTCGGACGGCGGCGGTACCGCGCTGGCGTCGGTGGCCAAGGGCGGCAAGTCCTTCTCCTTGGGATGGCAGGACAAGCTGCCGACACCGAAGGTGAAGGACAACACCGCGTCCTACAGCCTGGGCGACGGCCAGACCCTGACAGTGACGGCCCTGGCGCAGGGCTTCTCCCAGAATGTGGTGCTGGATCAGGCTCCGGACGGGCCGGTGGAGTACCGGATCCCGGTGAAGCTGGACGGGCTGACGCTGTCGGTGGCGGACTCCGGGCGTCTGCTGCTGAAGGACTCCGGTGGGACGCTGGTGGCGGAGGCTCCGGCGCCGATGATGTGGGACTCCTCCAAGGGCGACGCGTCGGGTGAGTCGGAGCATCAGGCGCGGGTCGACACGGTGGTGGAGACCGCTGCCGACGGCAGTCAGACGCTCGTCCTGGCCCCGGACGCGGAGTACTTCGAGCAGGACCTGACCTATCCGGTGACGGTGGACCCGACCACCACGCTGGCGGTGACCACGGACACGTGGGTGCAGACGCCGGACTACCTCGACTCGCAGATCTCCTCGACGGAGCTGAAGTCGGGCACGTACGACGGGGGGTCGACGAAGGCGCGTTCGTATCTGAAGTTCAACATCTCGGCGCTCAAGGGCAAGCACATCACCGACACGAACTTTGCGCTGTACTCGTACTGGTCGTCGTCGTGCTCGACGTCCGGATCGGGCACGGTGGTGCGGCGGGTGACCGAGGACTGGTCGTCGTCGACGATCACGTGGGGCACCAAGCCGGTGGCCACCAACACGGGCCAGGTGGTCAGCACCGCGGCCAAGGGATTCTCCTCCGCCTGCCCGGCGGGCACGATGAACTTCGACATCGACGCCATCGTCCAGGCCTGGGCGGACGGCACCGCCAACCACGGGCTGCTGATCCGCGGGCTGGACGAGACCGACAGTCTCACCTGGCGGCGCTTCCGGTCGGCGAACTACGCCACGGCCGGGTACGCGCCCAAGCTGACCGTCACGTACAACTCGTACCCGAGCACGCCGGGTTCGGTGGCGATCTCGCCGTCGCAGGTGAACGCGTACAACGGCAGGCGGTTCGTGACCTCGCCGACGCCGGTACTGTCGGCGAAGGTGACCGACCCGGACGGATCGAACACCAAGGCCCAGTTCGAGATCACCCCGGACCCGGCGTACGCGGACACCACCTACACGCACACCGGTACCACCTCGGCGGTGGCGTCGGGCTCGACGGCGAAGCTCACCATCGGCGAGGCCAGTGCGCTGCCGAGCGGCAGCACCAAGCACCTGCGCTACCGGGCGCGGGCGCACGACGGCACCGACTACGGGGCATGGACCGGCTACACCACGTTCGTGATGAACACCGGCAAGCCGAACGCCCCGGCCGTCTCCTGCGACACGTACGCCGAGAACGGCTGGACGGCCAAGGCGGCGAGCGCGGTGTCCTGCACGCTGGACACCAACTCCCTGGACGGTGCGGGCCACCACTGGGGGCTGGACGACCCGGGCGTGCCCAAGCGCGCCCTGGACACCACCAACGGCTCCGGCGGTGACCCACAGACCATCAGCATCAACCCCGCCGACGGCTGGCACACCCTGTACGCCAAGACCATCGACTCCGGCGGCAACCTGTCCGCCACCACGACCGAGTACAAGTTCGGTGTCGGCGCCGACGGAGCCGCGATCCTCACCCCGCAGGACGGCGACCGCCCAGCACGCAGGGTGGCCCTGGCGGCCACCGGCCAGACCAGCTACACCGGCGTGACCTACCAGTACCGGCGCGGCGAGACCGACACCTGGCAGAACGTACCCCTGGCCGACGTCACCAAGAACTCCGACGGTTCCGCTGTGGCTTCCTGGCCGCTGGCCGCTCCCAACGGTGCTCCGCCGACGCTGGTGTGGAACATCACCAACAGCTTCGCCGAGGACGGCCCCATCGACATCCGGGCCGCGTTCACCGACGGCACGACCACCGGCTACTCCCAGCCGGTGACCGTCACCGTCGACCGTGACGCGGGCACCGCACCGTCCGAGGGGGGTCGGTCCGGGCAGCGTGAACACCCTGACCGGTGACTACACCCTCTCCGCCGGCGACGCCTCCGCGTTCGACATGAGCGTGACGCGCACGGCCTCGTCCCGCCGCCCGGACGCGGGAGCCAAGCAGGAGGGCCAGGCGCCGATCTTCGGCCCGCAGTGGACTGCCGGCACGATCGCGGAGATCACCGAGTCCGCCTGGTCGTACGTCAAGAAGACCTCGGACACCTCCGTGGTCCTGGTCGACGTGGACGGCGAGGAGATCGGCTTCACCGCGACCAGCGGCGGCGGCTGGAAGGCCGAGCCCGGCGCGGACGACTTCGAACTGACCGGGTCGCTGACTGGATCGTTCACGGTCACCGATGTCCACGAGGGCATCAAGACCACGTTCGCCAAGGCCGACCCGGCCGTGACCACGTGAGCGTGTCGTCGACCTACCTGCTGACCAGCAACTCCACCACCAAGGTGATCTCCCAGACCACCACCGTGGACGGCAAAACCGTGGCGCGTCCGAAGTGGGTCATCGCCCCGACCTCGGTGGTGTCCGCCTCGGCCTGTGAGACGACTCCGTCGACCAAGGGCTGCCGGGTGCTGGAGTACGTCTACGCGGCCTCCACCACGGCGACCTCGACGTCGTTCAGTGACCACGTCGGCCGGGTCAAGGAGATCCGCCTGTGGTCCACGGCTCCGGGGGCGAGCAGTTCCACCGCGGTGCCCATCGCCGCCTACGCCTACGACGACTCCGGCCGTCTGCGCGAGGTCTGGGACCCGCGTATCTCCCCGGCGCTGAAGACCACCTACACCTACGACTCGGCAGGCCGCGTCACCGAACTGACCCCGCCGGGCGAGCTGGCGTGGGCCTTCACCTACGGCACGGCCGGAAACGCGGCCACCGCGGGTGCGGGCATGCTGCTCAAGGCGTCCCGCCCGACGCTGACTCCGGGCTCGGCCACCCAGACCAACGGCACCGCGTCCACCTCGGTCGTCTACGACGTACCGCTGACCGGCACCAAGGCCCCCTACCCCATGGGGCAGTCGGACGTGGCCACGTGGGCGCAGACCGACGTCCCCACGGACGCCACCGCGGTGTTCCCCTCGGACGCCGTTCCGGCCTCCCACGACGGGGCCGACCTGGCTGCCGGAGACTACGCCCGGGCCTCGGTCACCTACACCAACGCCTCCGGACGCGAGGTCAACTCCGCCACACCGGGCGGGCACATCTCCATGACGGAGTACGACCGGTTCGGCAACACCGTCCGTGAGCTGAGCGCGGGCAACCGGAAGCTGGCCCTGGCCACCTCCGGCACCGGCCTGGAGCGGCTGACCCGGCTGGGCCTCGACGCCCAGTCCACCGCCGACCGAGCCCGGCAGCTGTCCACCCTCTCGGTGTACAACACCGACGGGCACCGCCTGCTGGAGGAGTTCGGGCCGCTGCACCTGGCCACCCTCACCCAGGACGTGGCCGCTGCCGGAGAGGCCCAGGCACTGCCCGCGGGCAGTGAGGTCCCGGTGCGCTCGCACACGGTCAACTCCTACGACGAGGGCCGCCCGGTCGACGCCCCGGTCCACGACAAGGTCACAACGGTCAAGTCCAGCGCCTACCTGGAGGGATACCCGGCCGACGCGGACGTGCGTACCACGAAGACCGAGTACGACTGGACCAAGGGCCTGCCGACCAAGACCATCCAGGACCCGGCAGGACTGGCCATCACGTCCACCACGGACTACGACGCCCAGGGCCGGGTGATCAAGACCACCCAGCCCAAGTCCACCGGCACGGACGCCGGAGCACGCGTGACGACCTACTGGTCGGCCACCGGCACCGGCACCTGCGCGGGACGCCCGGAGTGGGCCGACCTGGTCTGCTCCGTCGGACCGGCCGGCGCCATCACCGGCGGCGGCTCCAACCCGACCGAGCTGCCCACCGCGGTCACCGAGTACGACCGCTTCGGCGGCGCCGCCAAGACCATCGAAACCGCGAACGGAGTCACCCGCACCACCACCATCACCACCGACGCGGCCGGACGTCCGACCACGACGGCCATCACCGGCGGCGTGGGCACCGCCGTGGCGGACACCACCACCGTCTACGACGAGACCACCGGCAAGGTCGCCACCGTCACCGCGGGCACCAACACGATCGCCTACGGCTACGACAAGCTCGGCCGCCAGATCTCCTACAGCGACGGCGCCGGCAACACCACGACCACGGAGTACGACGCCCTCAACCGGCCGATCAAGGTCACCGACTCGGCGCCATCCACGACCACCTACACCTACGACACCACCACCGAACCCCGCGGCCTGGCCACGTCCATGACGGACTCGGTCGCCGGAACCTTCACCGCCACCTACGACGCCGACGGCTCGGTCACCAAGGAGACCCTGCCCGGCGACCTCACCCTCACCGTCGACGAGGACGAAACCGGCGCCCCGCTCCAGCGGACCTACACCCGCGACAGCGACGGCACCGTCCTGCTCGCCGACACCGTCGCCGAATCCGTGCACGGCCAGGTCGTCACCCACGCCGGAACCACCGGCGCCACCATCGCCCAGGAGTACATTTACGACACCACCGGCCGGCTCACCCGCGTCGACGAAACCGCCGACGACATCTGCACCCGCCGCGCCTACACCTTCGACAAGAACACCAACCGCACAGCCCTGGCCACCTCCACCGCAGCGCCCGGCCAGGCCTGCACGTCCACCGGCGCCACGACCACGTCATACGCCTACGACAGCGCCGACCGGCTGATCGCCACCGGCACCGTCTACGACGCCTTCGGCCGCACCACCGCACAGGCCGACGGAACGGCCATCGGCTACCACGCCAACGACCTGGTGCGGCGCCAGACCGCCGACGGCAAGCGCACCACCTGGGACCTCGACCCGGCGGGCCGCCTGGCCTCCTGGACCACCGAGACCCAGCAGACCGACGGCACCTGGACCCTGACCGCCGCCAGGACCAGCCACTACGGCGCCGACGGCGACAGCCCCGACTGGACCCTGGAAAACAGCACCACCCGCACCATCACCCGCAACGTCCAGTCCCTCGCCGGCGACCTCGCCGCCATCACCAGCGAAACCGGCGACACCGTCCTGCAACTGACCAACATCCACGGCGACGTGGCCGTCCAACACCCCCTGGACACCACCAAGCCCACGACCGTCCTCGACTACGACGAGTACGGCAACCCCCGCCAGGGCACCACCCCCGCCCGCTACGGCTGGCTCGGCGGCAAACAACGCCCCACCTCGCCCACCACGTCACTCGTCCTCATGGGCGTCCGGCTCTACGACCCCAGAACCGGCCGCTTCCTGTCGATGGACCCCATCCACGGCGGCAACGCCAACGCCTATGAGTACGTGCACGGCGACCCCATCAACAAGTACGACCTCGACGGCAGACACTGGGTCTCCAGGACGTGGAACCGAATCCAGAACAAGGCAACGCGAATCGGCAGAAACCCGAACTGGCGATCGGTCTATTGGTCGACCAAGATGGTTGTCAGTGCAGCCGGCGTTGTCGTGCCCATCGCGAAGGTAAAATACCTCCGATATGCAGGTCGGGCTGCCTTCAATCCAAGAATGGCCTGGCGTGGAATAAGGTCCACTGGGCGAAAATGCTTCTCGGGCTGGGCCGGTGCCGCCTATTGCGCGGGTGCACCTTGGGGCGTGCAGACGGTGATGAGCGACTACCGCAACTGGAGGAGCAACCTTGCCTTCCGAAATGACTGGCGAAACTCGCTGACGAACTCCGGCAGGCGAAGCGCGTGTAGGAGATACACGGGTTACAGCAGTTGCTGGTAGCTGGGCGAGGTGCGGTGGGGCTCGACCTTTCGGGTGAGCCCCACCGGCATCATCGGCACAGCGGTAGCCGACCTTGAGGCGGTCAGGCCGCATGAAACCTAGTGAATGCAAGCGAGACGCAAGTGAGGTGGAGCGGTGAGCAAAGAGCGGAAGGTTACCGAGCGGTCAGCGTACCTACTGCTGGCGGCTGCTGTGTGGGGCTGGGCTGCCGCAAGCAGTGGTAGTCCGATGTACGTTCGAGTTCCAGCCATCCTGTTCGGGGTCTTCTGGTCCGCACTGCTGATCAGGGATCTAATCAAGCGACGGAGACGCTCCTCCAGGGGCGATTGACATCAACACCACCTGGCACCAGTCAGCCACATCGCACCCTACTGACGGATGTGATGCGGCCGGGCCAAGTACTGAACAGGACTCATGATTTGCAATCCGCTTCGAACTCCTGGGGTGAGTTGGGGCGAGGCACCGTAGTCAACGACTGCAGGAACTGGAACAACAATCGAAAATTCCGAAACGCATGGAATGACTCGCTGACCAATTCAGGTCGGCGTTCTGTCTGCAGGAGATACACGGGCAGAAATAGTTGCCGATAGCCCTCCGGCCGGTAGGGGAGCAAGCTCGATCCCCTACCGGCTCTAGGTGAATGTCTCTATACGGGAGTTTATGTGGGCAAGTATAAGATTTCCCCTCTTCTCTTCTTTCTTCCTTTCTTGCTGGCGAGCGGAGTCAGGAATGTTCAAGAGGGTGGCTGGTCTACGCTGTGGGGCGCATGCGAGATCGCATTGGGCGTTGCCGTAACGTTCTACACGGCTAAAGGAATTAGAGACATCAGGAAGGAGAGAGGCAAGCAGAGCTGAGGTCCTCCGGCAGCCGATTCCTGCGCGAAATCGGCAGGTAGGGAGGGGACCGCCTATCTGGGTTCCCAGCGAGGTCTACCGATACCGCAATCCCTGCTACCCCGCACGGCGCTGCGAGGCGTGATCGACAGGCTGTAGACGCCCGACCCCTTCCCGGCCGAGGAGTTCGGGAAGGGGACCGGCGCTTCATCGAAGCCGAGAAGGAGGACCACACATGCACTACGACGAAGCAGCAGGCCACCGCGACATGCAATTGTTCATCGCCGAGCTGACGCTGAGCCGGAACCCTGTCTCCACTTCCGTCGACTATGCGATGGCCCCTCCCGCCGGGGGCGACCACGCTCCGTCCTGGGCCGACTGCAACGGAGAGGTATACAGCGAGGAGATACAGAACGAGAACGCGGTCCACTCGCTGGAGCACGGCGCGGTATGGGGCACCTACAACGACACGGCCAGCCAGGCTGGCATCAAGGCCCTGGCCGACCGAGTCTCCAAGACGCCGCACACCTTCATGAGCCCGTACAAGAAGCAGTCGTCACCAATCACCCTGACCGCCTGGGGCCATGAGCTGTCGGGCCTTAATGCGGGCAGTGCGGTCGCCGTTCCGTGGTGATCATGAGCCCGCCTCGACTGGAGACCGAGATGAAAAGTCAGCAGAAATTCCGAAACCCGACATATCCGATCGCCGGAATCCTCGCCATCGCTATCTGTGCATTCTCCGCCTTTATTATCTTGGGCGGCGCAACCGAGTATGGATTCAAGGGAAATGACGCCTTCGGTTTGGGCCTGTGCGCTTTGGGAACCGTTGCGGGATTTCGGGCATATTTTTGGTCGCAGATCATCGTCGACTCGAACGGCTTGATTGTGCGCAATCCAGTACGCACTCATAGAGTAACGTGGAGAGAGGTTCAGGAAATACGCGCAGCAGACCGAGTGATCCTCGTACTCTCCGGCGGGAGAGAAATTCGTTGCTGGGCAGTGCAGAGAGCAAACATTGCCCGATTCACTGGAAGCAGGAGCATCGTCGACAAGGTGGCAGCCCAGCTTGAGGAGATGCGGCTGCGAGCCGGTTCAAGTCGCGTCCTCCACGCCTGCTCCTCACCTCCACGGTGCTGGTGACTGGGGGAGGTAGCTGTGGTGACGAGCGGGCGACGAGGTTTCGCAGGATCTCTGGACCGGCGGCTGCTGTTCCTCGTGTCTCTCGCCGTGGCTCGTGGCGACCGGAGTGAGGCCGAGACCGAGACGGCTGCGGGTGTTCGTTCCATCGATGCCGTACTGACCGACCGTCCTGGAGGCATCCGCAGGAAACAGGAAAACAAGAACTGGTCCCCCGCTCTGCACCTGATTGGGATGTTCTCGTTCGGCTGGTTCCTGCTGACCGCCGCACTCGGAGTCTCGATCGTGCTGCTCGTACCGGTTACCTCGTCACCATGGGTCCGGGTATCGGCAGCCCTGCTGCCAGCCGTGCCCAGCGCGCTGTTCGTTTCCCGGCAGATCTGCCACGCCATCGTGCGTCGCGCTCTACGTAACGGAACAGCGAGCGGGGGCCTCCTCCGATGCCTGGCGTTCTGGTACGGGGATGCCATGGCCGCCCTTCTCACACTGGTGAGCTGGGTGGGCTGGGCCGCACTCCTGCGCTGAACAGAAGCGGGATACCAGGGCTGCTGTGAGCCGTCGCATCTCGCGCTGGCGTCGATAGCGCAAATGGCTCCGGGGGGCTCGAAATTGAGCCCCCCGGAGCCCACCGCAAGAACAGGGGCGGCATGAAATCTTTCGGAATCTCACTCGTCGCGTTCGGTATCACCCTTGGGGTAGCATTGGGTTTCTTTGACACCAGAGTATCGAAGGAATACGGTCACCCGAGGACCGCACGCAGATTTGCGGCGGGGTACGTGCTCTGCGCCGTCTTGATTGTCGCAGGACTGCTGGTTGTCGGGCCGTAATGCGGGCAGTGCGGTCGCCGTTCGGTGGTGATCATGAGTATTTCTACCCGCCGTGAAGCGGCAAAGCGCTGGTCTGCCCGCCATCCAGTCGCAGTAGGGATGTTCAAACGCCAACGCGTATGAGTACGTCCACGGCGGCCTCGTGAACAAGTACAGTCAGGACTGCGATGCGCAACTACAAGGTGACGCCTCTTCTCTTCTTCGTCCCGTTTATGTTCACGAGCGGGGTGGATGGACTTCGGGAGGAAGGCTGGCCAGCCATCCGGGGTGCGTGCGAGATCACTCTGGGCATCGGGAATTCGATATACGCAGCTAAGGAGATCAGGGACGGGCGGAGAAGGCGCCGAGCAGCTGAGCAGCGGTCGCAGGACCCGTGATCCGATGATCCAGCAGCTTGGGGAGCCGGTGGCTACTGAGCCGAGCGACGTTTCGGGAATCGCGCAAGGTACAGTCGACGAGACCTTCGGATCAGTGTCGGATTCGGCACTAGTAGAGCGCGTCTCTCGCACGAGAAGTCCGGAGGCAGCGTATGAAAACCTCTGATGTATTGATCGGCCTGATACTGGTGCCCGTCGGCGGTGGCCTCGCTCTGTTGCTCGGCGGAGGGTTGCCGAGCCAAGCCGTTCTCGCCCTGTTCGTGGGTGTTCATGGGCGCGACGGGCGCATGCGTCGGAAGTCGTATGCGGCGGAGAAGGAGAGGCTGGAGGCAGCGCATGAAGGAACCACGAACCTACTACAGTCGCTCAAACATGTTCAGCGGGATCCGGATAATGGGATTTGTGTGGTTTCTTCATGTGATGGAGATCGCCAACCCGGACCCGCGAGATTCGGCTGGATTCCTTCTCTCGGCCGGCTCTACGACCGCCATCTGGGTTCCCAGCCGGGTACGCCGATGCTGAGGTTCTTTGAGAAGGCCTCTGACGTTCTCCGGGGTGCCATGTACGTGGGAGCACTTGTCGTGACTCCGTGGTTTGCGGTAAGCGCCCTCCGGAAAGGTGATGTGGTCTTCGCTAGTGTGAACGCTATATCGTTCACACTTGTGTTGATCCTCGTTGCACAGCGAGTTCGGCAGTACAAAGAAAAAAGAGAGGGCAAGCCGTGATCTGCTGACGGTTCTTCCCGACTCACCGTAGGACCGTTGGGCGGGCGCGGCCGGTGCCTGGTGCACGGCGACTGCCGCGCCACCGGGGGCGGTGACGCGGCAGTCGGGGGGCAGTAGCGCTCTGAACGGAGCGGAGCGGAGCGCCGGTGGCTACACCGGGACGGTGAGGGTGGCCGTGTAGCCCTGGTCGGCGTCGCCCTCCATGGCGGCGAGCTGCTGGTCGTAGCCGTCGCTGAAGATGTTGTCCGTCTCCAGGGACAGCTCGCTCAGGTTCCGCACACTGCTGTCGTAGCCGTCGGTCGCGTACACGGCGTCGCAGGCGTCCTTGGGGAACGCGAGCTGCGAGGTGGCCACGATCGCCTGGCCGGACGTGGCGTCGTCCAGGCTGCCGTACACCTCGAAGTGGATGTGCGGCCAGCGGCCCACGTAGCAGCCGGGGAAGATCGACGTGAAGGTGACCTGGCCCTTGTCGTCCGTCTCCTGGACTCCGCGCAGGAAGTTCTCGTCGGTGACGCCCTCGGAGTACATCGAGTAGTTGCCGTCCCGGTCGCAGTGCCACAGGTACACCGCGGCACCCTGCTTCGGCGTCTCGCACCCCGAGGCCGTGTCGACGACGGTCAGGGTCACCGTCAGCGCGACCCCCTCGGCGGTCCCGCTCGCCGAACCGAAGCTGGAACGGATGTCGCTGCGGACGACCCCGCTCTCGGTGAGCACGTTCGGCCCGTTCGACCCGTCACCGGGGTACGGCCCGGCCGTCTCCCCGGGTATGGTCTCGCACGTCGCGTCGGAGGCCGCGGAGTCCGAGGCCGCGGAGGAGGACGACGCGGACGTGGTCTCCGACGCCCCGGCGGACTCCGAGTCGTCCGCCGAGCACCCCACCAGCGGCACGAGGCTCGCCCCGGCCATCAGCCGGATCATGCGGCGCCGGGCGAGGGTGGGGAGGTCGTACGAGAGTCCTCTGTCGTGCTCGTGGACCTCGTCGTGGCGTTTTTCGCTCATGGTGTGGGTACTTTCCGTGGGTTCCCGTCAGTGCGCGAGATGCTATGGGCGGTACCTGTGCGATTCCCATGGGCAAGTCATGAGCTTCCCCAGCGCGGAGGTCGCCGGGTCGGGACGCCACGCTGTACAGCTTGAAATACTGGCAGGCATCCGTATATCGAACCCCGCTCGGGAGGCCGCATGTCCAGGACCCTGGTCGACATCGACGACGACATGCTGGCCTTCGCCCAGCGGCAGCTCGGCACCACGACGAAGCGGGACACCATCAACCGCGCCCTGACGATGGCTGCGGCGATCAGCGCGGACGACCGGGCTCGGGCACTGCGCTGGCTCCAGGAAAACGCCGACACGTTCCTCGACTTCGAGGTTCTTGAGGAACTGGAGCGGTCCGTGTCCGACAACCAGATCGACAACGACGACGAAGTTCCCGCCGAGGCGCGCAGGCAGGGCGCCGAGGCACGGCTGCGCTACCTGGAAGCGGCCCAGGAGTGGGATGAGGACGGCTTCCGGCGACGCCACACGGCGGAGAAGGGCTTCACCTGACGTGTAAGGAACCGGTCAGGCTCCGGAGGCGTACGGCACGAAGGCGTTCCACGCGGTGGGGGTGAGCGTGAGGCAGGGGCCCTTGGTGTTCTTGGAGTCGCGGATGTGGATGGTGGTGGGGGTGGGGGCGACTTCGACGCAGTCGCCGGGTTCCGGATTGCTGCTGTAACTGCTCTTGAACCAGTCCAGCGCGACCTCGACGCAGTCGTTGATGTCGTCGGTGTCGCTGTAGCTGCTCTTGAACCAGTGGAGTTGTGCGGTGCTCATAGTTTCCCCAGCGCTTGCTCGATGAAGGCCAGCGACTCCCTCGGCGGGAGAGCCTGAGCCCGGATCATGCCATAGCGCAGCTCAAGGATCTGGAGATCCTTGGGGTTCTCGACCGGGCGGCCGTTGAACTCACCGGCACAACGTCCGATCGCCGTGCCGTCAGCGAATTTCAGCACCTGGATCCGGCCTGACGATCCGGCGTGCTCCTCCAGGTCGGTAGGCATGACCTGGAGTGTGACGTTTCTCAACTGCGCTACCTCCAACATGTTTTCCAGTTGTCGGCGCAACACCATCTTGCCTCCGATGGGGCGTTCGAGCGTCACCTGTTCCTGGACGAAACTGAGGGTTGGAGCGGGCTCCCGCTCGAAGATTGACTTCCGGGCCATTCGCCCGGCTGCTCCCCGCTCCACCGTTTCCGGGCTGTGCGGGGGCTGCCTCATCCCGAACAGCGCGTGCATGTACTCCGGCGTCTGCAACAACCCATGGATGTTGTGACTGCTGTAGAACAGCAGCTCCACCGCCCGCCCCTCCAAGTCCGTCAGCTTCCGCACCTTCTTGGGGTACCGAGCCTGCTCCATGTCCTTCTTGAACGCCTTGAGATGCCCCTGCGCCCTCAGGACGTCGTCCGCCCTGTCCAGGAACTCCGGTCGGGGAATCCGCTGCCCCCGCTCCAACTTGCGGATCATGTCCTCCCCGTAGCCCATGACCTCCCCGAAGTCGGCCGCCCGCATCCCCGCCGCCTCCCGGCACACTTTCAGCAGCCGCCCCACCGCCTGCACCAGCGGCTCGATCTCGTCCCCCGGCTCGACGTCCCAACCCGCTTCGTCCACACCGTCGTTCACGGTCACCCACCTCCAACGCGCACTCGTACCCGTAACAACCCCCGAGACAGCCGGGACAGCACGAGACAACGGCGAGACAGTTCCTCTACGCCCCGGCATTACCGCAGCTCAAGGCAAACACGCTCCGCCACTCTGGGTGACATGAACCGCGAGATGACTGCCCCTGAAAACGAACACACCTCCCCCATCCGCAACTTCAGCGTGCTGCTGTCCGCCACTCCCCTCGGCGCACGTCTGGCCCGCCTCCTCGCCACGGAACAACTCCGCAGCTGGGGGCTCCCGTTGGACCCGGCGCAGCTGATCGTCGCCGAGTTCGCCACCAACGCCGCGACCCATGGCCGCGTCCCGGGCCGGAGCTTCCGCCTGACCTTCTACGTCGTCGCCGACACCCTCCGCATCGAGGTCACGGACACCCGCGCCGAACGCCTTCCCCACCGCACACCTACGGCCCCGGACGCCGACTCCGGTCGTGGCCTGCTCCTCGTGGAGGCGCTGGCCGACCGATGGGGTGTGGAGCAGGGGCCGTATCCGCGCAAGACGGCCTGGGCGGAGCTGAAGGTGTGGACGGATGAGCCCGTGCGCCGGGCCTTCCGGTCCGCGGGCGCGGGCGCGGGCGCGGGCGCGGGCGACAGGGGTCGTACCGACATCTCCGAGCGCTGGGAAGAGCGCGAGATCAACCGGATCATCGACGAGCGCACGGCGAATCCGGCAGGGGGCGTCCCGATCGAGGACGTCATGAGGGAGACACTGGAGCGCAAAGAAGAAGGCCGGTGAGGGCGCCCCGTCCCCGCGGAGCCCTCACCGGCCGGCCTGTGTCAGAGCGGGTGCGTCAGGTGCGTACCAGCTCCTTGTCCTCGTCGGAGTCGTCGGCCGTGTTCTTCGGCGCGGGAGCCTCCTCCGTGCGCAGGCCCTCGCCCTCCACGTCCACGTTGGGCAGGGCGCGGTCCAGCCACTTCGGCAGCCACCAGGCCTTCTTTCCCAGCAGGGCGAGTACCGCCGGGACGATGGCCATGCGGACGACGAAGGCGTCGAGGAAGACGGCGATCGCGAGACCGAAGCCGATCATCTTCACCATCGACTCGCTCGATGTGATGAAGCCGGCGAAGACCGCCATCATGATGAGCGCCGCGGCCGTGACCACCCGGGCGCCGTACTTGAAGCCGGTCACGACGGCCTGGCTCGGGCTCTCCCCGTGGACGTACGCCTCGCGCATGCGGGTCACGAGGAAGACCTCGTAGTCCATCGCCAGGCCGAAGACGACACCCACCATGAAGATCGGCATCATCGACATGATCGGGCCGGTCTCCTCGACACCCAGCAGGCCGGACAGCCAGCCCCACTGGAAGACCGCGACGACGGTGCCCAGCGCGGCGAGGACGCTCAGCAGGAAGCCGAGGGCCGCCTTCAGGGGGACCAGGATCGAGCGGAAGACCAGGATCAGGAGGAGGAAGGCCAGGCCGACGACGAGACCCAGGTACGGGATCAGCGCGTCGTTCATCTTCTGGGAGAAGTCGATGTTCATGGCCGTGGTGCCGGTGACCAGCACCTCCGCGTCCGTGTCGGCCTTGATGTCCGCTCCGGTGTCACGGATGGCGTGGACCAGGTCCTCGGTCTGCGTGGAGGAGGGCTTGGAGTCCGGGATGACGGTGATGATGAAGGTGTCGCCGGCCTCGTTGGGTGCAGCCGGGGTGATCGTCGCGACGTCCTTCAGGCCCTTGATCTTGTCGGCCACCGCGGTGGCGGCCGCCTGCGGGTCGTCGCTGGCCGCGGCGTCGACCGCGAGCATCAGCGGGCCGTTGAAGCCGGGGCCGAAGCCTTCCGACAGGATGTCGTAGGCGCGGCGCTGCGTGGTGGACGTGGGCTGCGTGCCGTCGTCGGGCAGGCCCAGTTCCAGCGAGGTGGCCGGGAGCGCGACGGCGCCCAGGCCGAGGACGCCGAGGAGCAGGACGGCGACGGGACGGCGGACGACGAAGCTCGCCCAGCGGGTGCCCATGTTGGGCTTGGCGTCGCCCTGCTCCTGTGTCTGTGCCTTCTGTGTCTGTGCCTTGCGGCGGCCGAACAGCTTACTCTTCTCGCCCGCCGGCTGGACCTTCCTGCCCGCGTAGCCGAGCAGCGCCGGGATCATGGTCAGTGCGATCAGGACGGCGACGACGACCGTGCCCGCCGCCGCGACGCCCATCTTGGTCAGCATCGGGACGCCGACGACCGAGAGGCCTGCGAGGGCGATCACGACCGTCAGGCCCGCGAAGACCACCGCGGAGCCCGCCGTGCCGGTGGCCCGTCCGGCCGCCTCCTCGCGCTCACGGCCCTCGGCCAGCTCGGACCGGTACCGGGAGACGATGAACAGCGCGTAGTCGATGCCGACCGCGAGGCCGAGCATCACCGCCAGGGTGGACGTGGTCGAGCCCAGCTCCAGAGCGCTGGCGAGGGCGGTGATGACGGAGACGCCGATGCCCACGCCGATGATCGCCGTCAGCAACGGCAGCCCGGCCGCTACCAGCGAGCCCAGGGTGATGACGAGGACGATCGCGGCGATGGCGATGCCGATGACCTCGCCGATGCCGGCCTCCGCGGTCGTCTGGAGCGCGTCGCCGCCGACCTCGACCGTCAGCCCGGCGTCCCGCGCGTCCTGCGCGGCCTCGTCCAGGGCGTCGCGCGAGGACTCCTCCAGCTCCGGGCCGGCGACCTCGTACCGTACCTGCGCGTAGGCGACCGTCCCGTCCTGGGAGACGGCGTTCGTCTGGTACGGGTCGGTGACGGAGGTGACTTCGGAGCCATTGCCGAGCTCTTCGACGGTGTCCGCGACGACCGCCTTGTTGCTCGCGTCCGTCATCTTCTGCCCGTCGGGGGCCTTGAAGACGACCCGGGCGGTGCCGCCGTCGGCGCTCGAACCGGGGAAGCGCTCCTCCAGCAGGTCGAAGGCCTTCTGCGCCTCGGTGCCGGGGATGGAGAACGAGGTGGTGCCCGCGGGGGGCGCGGAGGCGGCGCCGACGCCCGCGAGCGTCAGCAGCGCCACCCAGATCAGGGCGACGAAGTGCCGTCGCCGGAAGGCGAGTCGGCCGAGTTTGTAGAGGAATGTGGCCACGGGGGCGTACTCCCGTTCAGGTCGTGGATGAACATGCGGGCAGGAAGGATCAGCCCGTGCGGGCACAGGGGACGCAGGGGTGACCGGCCCGACGACGATGGGGGCGCCCCCGGCGCGAGCGGAGTCGAGCGCTGGGGGAGGTCGCGTCAGATGCTGGGTACTGCCGACTGCGGGGATGTGCCGGAGGATTACCGGCGGATTTTCCGGAGGACTCTCCGGAGAACTTGCGGATTCTCCGGAGGATTTACGGGGTGGTTGGCACGCCGAGGGCGGGGAGGACCACGGCGTCGAGGTACGAGGTGAGGAAGGCCTGCGTCGGCGGCAGTTCGTCGAGCAGCGTCCGGGCGACGAAGGCGCCGATCATCATGTGCAGCACGTAACCGACCGCCGGGTTGTCCGCACGGACTTCCCCTCGGGCGATGGCGCGGTCCATCACGCGGCGGAACTCCTCCATCTCCGGTTCGATGAGGAGTTCCCGGAACGCCTGCAGGAGGTCCGGGTTCTCGTGCACCGCCATGGACAGGCCCCGCATCAGCGCGGAGTTCTGTTCCATGGCGCAGTCGTCCTCGCGCAGCACGAGGGCGTGCATGTCGCCCCGCAGGGAGCCCGTGTCGACGTCGGCGATGCCGCCCGGCTTGCTGAACCGCATCGCCTTCGCCACCAGCTCGGGCTTGCCGCCCCACTGGCGGTAGAGCGTGGCCTTGCTGGAGTGGGTACGGGACGCTACCGCGTCCATCGTCAGGGCGTCGTACCCCACCTCCCGGAGCAGGTCGAGCACGGCCCCGTACAACTCGGCCTCACGCTCGGGCGTGATCCGACTGCGGCGCACCGTCGCGGTCTCAGCCATCCCACACGTCACCCTCTCCGGCTCCACGTTCGGGTCCAGACTACTGGCCTGTTTGCTCCACGCCGGGAACCCGAACGAAACGGTTTCGTACGACTACGAACATACCCCAGGAGTCAACGAAACGAAACCGTTTCGTACGTGTCCTGCATCACGCGATCGCTCTCGCTCCGGGGGCCGGTGGGTGCCGGTGGGGGAGTGGGTGGTGGGTGGTGTGGGTTGTCGGCGGGCTGCGGGTTGCGTGTGGCTGGTCGCGCCCACGCGGCGGAGCCGCATATCGATACAGCCCCGCACCCCTGAAGGGGCGCGGCTCCAACCCGGAGCAGCACCGATGAGCCCGCGCCAAGCCCCTCCAGCTCCGCGCTCAGCCTTCTCAGCCCAGGCAAGTCCCCTCCAGCTCCACGCTCAGCCTTCTCAGCCCAGGCCAGGCCCCCTCCAGCCTGTCCGGCGCTTGAGGACGAGGCCGTTCAGGCCGACCCACCACCCACCGGCCCGCACCAAACCAAACCCCCCCCCACAACCCCCCCCCCC
>NZ_JBSFUU010000031.1:111931-112163 GCF_053591955.1 Streptomyces sp. NPDC002845
TATCTCTGTCTTAAACAACCCCCCACCCCACCCCCCCCCCCCCCCCCCCCCCCCCCCACCCCCCCCCCCCCCCCCCCCCCCACCCCCCCCCCCCCCCCCCCCCCCCCCCCGCCCGCCCCCCCCCCCCGAGGCCGTTCAGGCCGACCCACAGCAACCCCCACCCACCCGCAACCGGCCCACCCACCCCCAGCAGGTCCGGGGGCGCAGCCCCCAGGCGGGGTCGAAGGGGCGG